>JAEUSE010000026.1 GCA_016788805.1 Candidatus Doudnabacteria bacterium | reverse complement strand
TATTGAAAGAGGGTAAGATTTTGTTTGGGAAGCGAAAATCTAAATTAAGTACCGACACGTTCGGGGTTCCCGGCGGACATTTAGAGTACATGGAATCCTTTGAAGATTGCGCCAGGCGTGAAGTTCGAGAAGAAACGGGAATAGAAATTCAAAACATTCGATTCTTGTTTGCCGGCAACACGACCCATTTCGCGCCAAAACATTTTGTTAACATTGGACTTGTGGCAGACTGGAAATCGGGTGAACTGCAGAATTTAGAGCCGGACAAGTGTGAGGGCTGGGAGTGGTATGATATGGAAGATCTCCCGAAGCCGCTTATGTACACAAACGCGCTGGCGGTGGATGCGTATAAAACCGGAAAAACGTATTATGATGTACAGTAATAATTTAATTTTATGTCAAAGCAACAATCAATTAACGAACAGTTAGGGCAACTGGAAGCCATTGTTAAATGGTTTGAAAGCCAAAAAGAAGTGGACGTAGAAAAAGGGTTGGAAAAGATGAAGGAAGGCGCAGTGCTCATAAAAGCGCTCAAGTCTCGACTCAAAGAAGTGGAAAATGAGTTTGAAGAAATTAAGAAAGATTTGGACGATGAAGAGTAAGCTGAAATATCTTGCTAAGGTCGCTCTGTTTGTAGTATTTGTTCTAGTATTACTACTTTCCGTTTTACTTGTTGGTTCTCGTATATACGCGCACCGGCATACCGAGTACGCTCCTGGCTATTCCTACCGGAAATTCCGACAAGTGCAGGTTGGTACGTCCGAGCAAGAAGTGTCCCGGTTACTTGGGCAACCGCTCCGAGTATTGCCGTATAAGAACTGTATAGGGGTTTCCGTGGAAGCGGAGTGTTCCGTGGAGTCTGGGCATTACTTTTTACTCTACTCACAACAAGATGAAGCGAATACCGATTACCTCATGCGACACTTGGAAATTAAGTACGGAGTAGTGGCAGGCATTACTTCGGGTTTTTATGCAGATTAGTACCTAGGTAGCGCTTATGTTAGGACGGCATTTATCCCTCCCCTAAATTAGGGGAGGTTAGGTGGGGTATGAACTATACATACAGCGACCCAACGCGAAAAGAAATAAGGCAGCAGCTACGTCGGTGTGCAACTCAACCAGAACAACTTCTTTGGCGTTACTTGCGTGGTAGACAAACAAATGGATTAAAATTCCGTCGACAGCATGGAGTTGGGTTGTACATTTTAGATTTTTACTTCCCCGAACTACGTTTAGCCATAGAGTTGGATGGTGATAGCCATTATTCTGAGTTAGGAGCACAGCAAGACATGGGCAGAGATATGTTTTTACAAAAGCACAATATCAAAACTGTACGGTTTACGAATCACGAAGTAATGACTAATATTGAGGGAGTACTTTCGGTTATACGCTCGTACCACCCCTAACCCCTCCTATCCTAGGAGGGGAACCAGATCCACTCGTGTTTCAAAGTAATTATTATGAACTATTTTTTAGCAAAAACCGATCCCGGGACGTACTCAATTGACGATTTCGCCAAAGAAAAGGCCACTACCTGGAGCGGGGTGCGAAACCCGCAGGCGGTGTTGGTGCTGAAGTCTATGAAGAAAGGGGATAGGGTCTTTATTTACCATTCCCAAGGTGAGGGTTCTATACGTGGTTTAGCTGAAGTAGTGGGCAACTCTCGGCCCGACCCAAAAGACGTAAAAAGTTGGTTAGTAGATTTTAAGTTTTTAAAAAAGTACACGGAACCATATACGACTATTAAAGATGTAAAGGCTAGCGGCTTATTTGCGGACTTTGCCTTAGTGACTCAGTCACGCTTGTCCACTATGCATGTGCCTGCACGTGTCGTGGCGTGGTTGAAGCAGCAAAAACTTTCTGTATAAGAATGTTTGTGGTATAATTTACATATGCAGCAACAAGTTAGACAGAGAGTTATTACCAGCGGCTTGCTTGCTTTATTGTTTTGGATTGGTCTTTGCTCTGTTGTCTATTTTACAACACCGTTAGCGAGTGTGTGGGTGGTAGTACTTTTTTACACATTACTCTTCTGCGCCGTTGTTTGTACTGTGTACCCCGCGCAAATATACATTCGCCAGCGTTGGTTGCCTCAGGTATGGGAAACGCAGAATACCCTGGCCAAACGTCAGTCGGTGCTTGTCAGTGCTCTGGCCACAACTCTCATGTATTTACAAGCAGAACACTTGTTATTTTGGTGGGTGGCTCTCAGTTTAGGGCTATTTATATTATTTTTAGAAGTCTTTTTTAACCTTTAGAGCTTAGTTGGAGCTATTTTATATATAGATTTCTCGATAGATCCATACACATGTTTTGGAAAACTAAATCAAAAAATACACAACCGAATCAGGAGCAAGTAGCGCAACCCGGCGCATCGGCTGCGGAACAGCCGTTCTTTAATGTTATGCCCAAAACCCGTGTTACTATGGTGCCCGAGCCTAGCCCTGCAAAGCTCAGCCCCCTGGTTGCTACTATTCCTAAAGTAGAACCCGTGGTTTCTCAGCCTGTAGTTAGTAGTCCTCAGGTTGTGCAGCAGCCACCGAGTCAACCGCGAGAAATACGAGTAACTACACCGCCGCCATCGCCGGTAATTCCGCCACCGGTAGTAACGAGCAGCCCGGACGTTTTACCCCCTTCCGGTTCGCCGGTGCGGGCTACGAAGAAGATCGTAAAAATTATTGCGGTAGTTTTTTGTGTTGTCTTGGCCGGGTTTGCTGTGTGGTACGCATCTCAAACTTTGGGCTCCGGTGGCCAGGGCGGGGGCGTTACGGCGTTACTGCAACGGTTGCCTTTCTTGGGCGGTAAGACTACTACCACACCGCCTCCAACTGGCCAGCCTACACCACCGCCATCCGGTGAACCCGAGCCGCCACTTCTCTTTGGGACTACCGCGGAGTGGCGGGAGCAGTACTTTACCACCGCGACCTGCGATGCGGCTCAATGTGGTGACGTTGAAGACCCGGATACAGACGGTCTTACTAATTTGAAAGAATTTCAAATCGGGTCCAACCCGACCAGTGCCGACTCAGACGCGGATGGTCTCGCGGACGGCGACGAAGTTAATGTGTTTGGCTGCTCGCCCTTGGATATGCACACGGCAGGCGACGCCGCCTATACCGACGCGGACGATTTGAAAGGCGGTTGGGATTGCGGTCGGCCCGCCGGAAGTGCTGATAAAATGACCGAAGAAAAACTTTTGGAAATTCAAACGCAGGCTAAAGCCCATCCTCTACACGCCGGAACGCTTTCGGTTTTGGGTGAGATGGCGTCGAGGTATCAACCTGAACCTGAATCCGGTACAACTGCTCCGGAAGCTCACCCTACCGATGTACCGGCTCAGTTGCCCTCGGGCTTTGATTCTGCTCCGGAAGCCTTACTCGAACGGGATTTACAGAGATTGGGTACTATTAAAAAAGTCGGGGTTGCGTTGGTGAAATATCAAAATGATAACAAGGCAGTTCCTGATGTGCCCGATTTCGCGTCGCTGGTGCTTAAACTAAAAGCCTATATTACCGTGGCGACCAACGCGCAAGATCCGGTTAATAAAGCCCCGTTTGTTTATACGTATGGGTATTTGCAAGACGGCCAAGATTTTGATCTTACCTACTACAGCGAAACCCAAAAGCAACTCATTCGGTACACAAGCGCTCAGGCCAAAAAAGATGCCGATGCCGAAGGCGCGGTGTCCCGCGACGGGCAGCGTGTGCAGGACTTGGAAAAAATCCGTTCTGCTTTATTGATTTATTCGGCGGCAACAGTCCAATCCAGTAAAAGTTTTAATTTCCCGCAAGCCGGCCAGTACAAACAAAAAATGGTGCCACAATACATGAAAGCTCTGCCGGTAGATCCGAGCACGGGTCAAGACTATGAGTATAGTGCCGCCAAAGATGGAGCAACTTTTACGCTGCGAGTTGCGTTGGAAAACCCTGCCAGTGGTACGTCCGGATATGCGTGTAATCAAGATGCCTGCCAGACGTACTAGCTACTAGCAGTTAGCAATTTAGCAGTTAGCAAGCGAGCTAATGGTTAGTTACTAAATCGCTAAGTTACTAACGTACTAACAATACATGTCATTTTTTAAAAAAATTAGCGCGTCGCTCATGGGTAAACCGCACGAGCCGGCGGAGAAGTCTCTTATAGTAACCGGCCGGGTGAGCAAAATTGAGAAGCATCCAAATGCTGACAGACTTCGGATTGTGTATGTGGATATTGGCGAGAGTGAGATTGGGCCGGTGGTGTGTGGGGCGACCAATTTTTCGGAGCAAGACATAGTTGCGTTGGCCTTGCCGGGTGCTCGCATCGCCCGAAATATCCACTCAGAAACCCATGAGCCGTTTGTATTGGAAAAAGCCACCATACGCGGTGTGGAAAGCCAGGGCATGATTTGCTCCGGTTTTGAGCTAGGTCTACGAGAAACGCCTGAAACCCGGGAAGAGGGGATTCTTATTTTTCCACCCGAAACGGCCTTGGGAAGACCGGTGTAGCTTTTGTAGCTACATAAGCTTCTGAAGCTAAAAAGCTTTGGAAGCTTTAGAAGCTGTTTGCTCGATGGCTGTTTTCGGCTTTTTTTGATATTATGTTCATATGTTGACAGACGTGGAAATAGACGAGGCAGTTGAGAAGCTTAAAACAGTCGGTACTGCCCAGGAACTAAAACAGCTTAAAGACGCATTTTTTGGAAATTCAGGCTTAATTAAGCAAGCCTTATCTATTTTAAAGCAAGCGAGCATGGAGCACAGGCGACAGGATGGGCCTAGGCTTCAGGCGTTTAAGGTTCGGCTCGAGACTGCTATAGCGGAAGCCGAGGTCCGGATTGCCGCCCTCTCGGTGTCCGACAAAATGAGAGCGGAGGCCTCTTCGTTGCCTTTTCGGGTGCCAAAGCTTGGTCATTTGCATCCCCTCACCGCTACCATTCGGGAGATGAATCGTTTTTTTGAACGAATGGGTTATAGCGTGTATGATGGTCCCGAAATTGAAAATGACGAGTTTAACTTTCAGCGCTTAAATATTCCCAAGGACCACCCATCGCGTGATATGCAGGACACCATTTATATTGACGCGCCGAATATTTTGCTACGCACACACACTTCCGCTGTGGAAACCCGGGCCCTTACCCAACTCAAACCGCCGTTCCGCATTGTCTGTCCGGGGAGAGTGTATCGCAACGAAAAGCCGAATAAGAGCAACCATTTTATTTTCCATCACTACGAGGCCATGGTTGTACAAGAGCGCACAAGCCTGGCGGAGTTATTTGGAACTTTAGAAATGTTGTTCAAGCATATGTTCGGGGAGAAAGTGGTTATTCGCTTTCGGAGTAAATACTATCCTCAGGTTGAGCCGGGGGTGGGTCCGGACATGCGTTGTTTTAATTGTGAAGGTAAGGGTTGTGCGATTTGCAAACATGTGGGTTGGATAGAAATGGGTGGCGCGGGGATTATTCATGAGGATATCCTATCTATGGCGGGTATTGATCCTAAAAAGTACATGGGCTTTGCCTTCGGGCTTGGTTTGGATCGCTGGGTTATGGCCAAATATAATGTAACCGACATCAGAACTCTTTTAGGCGGCAATTTAGCCTATCCGTATTTTGAACATGAACGCAGCCAGATATGAAGAATGAGCAGTGAGACGTGAGCGGAGTCTCATCCTCAAGTCTCATATCTCACGTTTAATTTTATGAAAGTACTCTACAGTGAACTGAAGCAGTTTTTACCCAACCTGAAAGCATCCCCGAAAGCGGTGGGTGAGGCTTTAACCATGAGCGGGTTGCTTATGGACGCTTTGGACGAAGTGACAATCGGCGGAAAAAAAGATTGGCTTATTGGGTTGGAGGTTCGGCAGAACAGGCCGGACTGTCTGGGAGTTTTGGGCATTGCTCGGGAAGTGGCTGCTAGTTTTGCTTTACCGTTTAATCTACCGAAATACGCGTTGGGAAAAAGCACCCGCCTACCCCAAGTAAAAGTAAAAGCAGCGGGGGACGTTCGTCGCGCGTGTGTTTTACAGGTGGATGGTTTGCGGAACAATGTGGCCAGCCCCGCCTGGCTGGCCCAAACTATGGAATTGCACGGTGTAAATAGCGTAAGTTTGCTGGTGGATATTTCAAACTATGCCATGATTATGACCGGTTACCCAAACCATATTTTTGATGCCGGTAAAGTAGTCGGCGGGTTGGTTTGGGAACGCAGCACAAAGGCACAAACTTTGACCACTTTAGACGGTACAACCTTGGAGCTTAAAAAGGGTAAGGAGTTGGTAATTTCTGATAACCTTGGCCCCCTGGTTTTGGCAAGCGCGGTGGGCGGTCGCCGGAGCGCTATTTCGGAGCGCACTGTGAGCGTATTGGGAGAGGTTGCTGTCTATGACGGGGCTAAAATGAAGAGTGACGCGCGGAGTCTGGGTGTGGCGACCGAAGCTTCCGCTCGTTTAGAAAAGGATTTGAGTGCGGAAGACGCGGCTTGGGCGCTTAGTTTTTTGGGACAGGCCTTAGTAAAATATGCAGGCGGCGTAGTGAGTAGCGCAGTTTTTGATTATTATCCTGCCGTCGCTCGTAAAACGCCTACCAAAATTGTTATTGATTCAGAATTGGCCACCCGAACGGGGGGTGTAACGGTAAGCTTGACGGAAACCGAGCGACTGTTAAAACGTTTAGGCTTTGGTACTACACGAAAAGGGAGCGGGGGATTGTTAGTTGAGGTGCCGGCGTGGCGTCCCGATGTAACTAAGCCGGCAGAGGTAGCCGAAGAAATTTTACGCTTATTTGGGTTTCAAAATATTCGACCGACCGCCCCGGCTCTTCGTCCTGTTTCGGAAGTAACGCCTAAGAATGTCGTTTTGTCCCGCGCGCTAGAAGCCGGTTTGTCTCGGGCGGGTTTTGACGAAGTATTAAGTCTTCCCCTTACTACCTCAGAGTGGAACGGTAAAACCGCGTTGCAGGAGTTAGGCGAGATACGCACGCAAAATGCTATAAACGAAGAAGTCCCCGTGCTTCGGCAGAGTTTGGCAGGCGGTTTACTTAGCCAACAGCACGAGTACATTCGCCGAGGCGTAACTCACGTGCAGCTATTCGAAATAGGTAAAGTGTTCGGCAGGCAGGGTCGGAAGATAGTCGAGCTCGAGCGTTGTGGCTTACTTGTTCAGTCAGACACCGCTCAACAAGCAGTTGCCCGTATGTATGAAACAGTGCAGGTTGAACTAAGGCAACTGGGTGCCGCACGGGTTGGGTTCGAGACCCTTTCTCGGGTTCCCGCGCTCGCAAATCCGCATGCGGCCTGGAATATTGTTATTGGTAGTAAGGTAGTCGGTTGGATGTATCAGGTGCAACCGCTTGAATTGTCGGGAAATCGAACCGTTGGCGGCACAGTATTTGCAGAATTAGACTACGAACAAATCTTACTCAGTGTCGCGTCCGAACATCCCCGGTCCGCTCAGGAACTCTTGACCAGGCTCGTGGTCCTTGACGGCAATGTAGAAACAGGCGACCGGGAGGAGTTAGACTCGCGGGTAGCAAAAATTTCTCGGACTATCGGGAGGCCTCAATTATGGAGTCTTGAAGTTGTCGACGGTTTTAAGCTGGAGTCCGGGAGAACTCGCTATACACTTCGAGTTACGTATCAGAATTTGACTGATAGCCAGGCAAAGGCGCTCCACGGGCAGGCGTTTGAGACGGTGGGAGCGTAGTCCGTTTGTGTAGTAGTTGAGCCGCCTATAGTTTTGGGTGGCTTTTATTTTTGCGCAAGTTTAGCTCTCAAAATCGTCTATTTTATGCTATACTTACAGGGTAAAAACTAAAAGCTTCCATGAGTATTGTAAAGAAAATCAAGCTTTTTTTGGGGTTGGAAAAACCCCCTGCGCCGCCGCATGTACCTACCTTGCTAGAGGAGTTGCAGACACAGCTCAAAGTATTGCCCCCAGAGCAAAGGACGGGAGTACTGACAAGTAAATTTGCGGAAGCGGAGCAGGCGGTTGCATCCGTCTTAGCAACACCGGGTTCGGTGGAATCGAGTGGTGACCCAATCGTGTGGCAGCACTTTGAAGTTTCGGCGTTCGCGTATCAACAGTTGCACCCTCCAACGGCCGGTGTTGTAGATCCGGCGTATGAGCAGTTACTGGGGAAACTGGTAAGCTTGTTCCAACTCAACGCTAGGCCGGCACCTGAAGTTTTGGCCACATTGGAAAGCTATGTACAGCGCTTTGAGGAGCCTCTTTTACTGCACGAAGCGAGTGGTACGTACAGTTTTGCCATATCAGAAAACCGGAAAGTTGTCCGATTTCCTTTTATGCGGCCAAAAGCGGTAAAGGCAGCCCACCTATCGGAAGCGACAGCTGCGCTTACTCAAGTATTTACTGAGAGTCGGGAACTTAGCTTGCTTGAACTCGACACGCATGCGCCGTGGGTGCTTATTTCCTTTTTGGAAATCGTGGAGCTGGCGCGTGAAAAGAAAATTGCGTGCGTGAAGTTGGCCGGCGCAAATCAGTACTATGGTTTTTTAAGTTAGCAGCGTAGATATTTTAGATATTGATTATGGACACAACAAAGAAAACCGCTTATTCTGCGGATCAAATTACAGTACTTGAAGGTTTGGAGCCGGTTCGGAAACGTCCGGGTATGTACATTGGTTCCACTTCTGAGACCGGGTTGCACCATTTGGTGTGGGAAATAGTAGATAACTCGGTGGATGAGGCGA
>JAEUSE010000269.1 GCA_016788805.1 Candidatus Doudnabacteria bacterium | reverse complement strand
CCACTGAAATTTTAGTCTTCGTCCTAGCAATAATTACGCTCTTTGAGGTAGTAGTTTCTAAAGAACTTTCCGTACTGCTTTTCCGTTTAAGTGAGTTTATAGCCGTACTGGTGTTTGGTATTTTGCTCGTACAGAGCGTATTAAAGGAAGTAGCTCAAAGGGTGCAACTGGAAAAACTATCAAAAGAGTTGGAGAAGGCAAACGAGCAGCTCAAAAATCTCGATCAAGCCAGAGCGGATTTTATTACGCTTACTTCGCATCAACTACGTACCCCTCCCGCGACAATTAAATGGTACTTAGCTGCTATTAAGACAGGCGACTACGGCGATTTATCCGACGGGGTTAAGGAAGCAATCGCTAAAACGGAAATCACTAACAATGCGCTCATCTCGCTCATCGACGACTTACTAAATGCTTCACGCATTGAACGCGGCAAAATGGAATTTTTGTTTGAACCGGTACACGTCGATCAGCTGGCAAAATTTACCGTAGAGCAACTTATCCCGCAAGCGGGTTTTAAAAAATTGACCCTGCGCTTTGTGCCGCCAATAAGCCCCATCCCAGAAGTTTTGGCCGATAAAGAAAAGCTCCGTCAAGTTATAAATAACTTTATTGATAACGCAATCAAATACACTCCAAAAGGAGAGGTTGTGGTGCAGGTCGGGACAGACGGAACCTATGTGACGGTGGAGGTAACTGACACCGGTAAAGGGATCGCGCCGGACGTTATCCCAGCTTTGTTCGAAAAATACTCACGGGGCAAAGACTCTATAACCCACGCGACAGGCATTGGCATCGGCTTGTATGTGGCCAAGGTGGTTATAGAAAACCACGAGGGATTAATTGGCGCGAAAAGCCCCGGGGTAAACTTGGGTTCCACTTTCTACTTTAAACTACCCATTCAAAGCGAACTTCCGCAAAGCAAAGTTATGGACCTAGTGAAAGAGCAACGAAAGAACCCCGACGCGCATACCTAGGCAATCACCACGGTAGGATAGGGGTAAATCTTGCTCGTACATAAACTCGAAGTACGAAACCCTAAACCCAACACAATATCTCAATTCTAAATCAAAAATACAAAACCGGTGGTTTAAATATTTGAATTTGAGATTTGGAACTTATTTCCGATTTCGATATTTAAGTTTCGATTTTTATAGTCGGGCACTGAAGCTCTCCTCTGCGCATGGCTGTAGACCGTAACAATAATGTGCTATTATACACCCATGAAAATTGTTAATACATCGCTGTCTGTACAAACCAGTCAACAGTTTGAAATTATCAATATTACCGAACAGGTGGTTCGAACGGTTACCGAGTCGGGCGTGAAGGAAGGTGTCATTACTATTTCCGTACC
>JAEUSE010000268.1 GCA_016788805.1 Candidatus Doudnabacteria bacterium | reverse complement strand
GGCTGATCTACCAAGCCATCCATATAATCAAACATGGGGTCCAACAACTGTCCTTCAAGCTGCACCTTAGCCATTCTGGTGTTAATCACAGCGTCAAAAGACGCGTCATCGGGCTGCACCCCTTGTGTCAGGTATGTTCTCAAGGCGAGCCTTAACTCATCCCATTTTTCTTCCCGAGAAAGCTCCTTCAACTTATCTTGTGTTTGTTTATCAATCATATACACCTCAAGTCTACCCGTTCCAATTATCAAGAATTGTCTTCACAGCGTCCAAGGTGGTCAACTTGGTGACTTCTGCATCTTGAGTATCTGCGGCGTATTTATCCGCCAGAGCCTTTGCCCCGGCATACAACGCCTGACTAGCCTCCTTTTGTGCATCGTTAGGTCTTTTGGGTGGTACGTTAAGGTGCAAGGTAAGTCGGTTTACATACTTTCTAATCTCGGCTACTGGAGGCAACTCTCCAATCCGATTGGTATTAGTACCAAACAACGCATGGGCAATCTTAGATAAATACTCTTCTTTTAGACGCTCAATCGCAGCTTCGGTTAACCTTCCTAGCTCCTGCTCCTCTCGACCGGCGTTATCTTTGTAGACATTAAACGCTTCAGTATCTTCACCGTTTAACCGAGCCTGACGAAGCTGCTCCGCCACTTTCTTGGTCTGCGCCAACACAGTCTCAGCTTGATCTGCCCTGGCCTTATACTCAGCCGGCGTCAAGTCGTATGTAGTAGGCGCAGCCACTTCCAACACACGTTTAATACGAGCATTGAACATATTTCTAAAACCGACCAGTGGGTTTAAATCTTCCTTGTCTGCGGCGGGATTTTCTACTTCCGTAACCAAGCCGTTAAGATTATCCAACTCGCTAAAAATTTCAGCTCGACGCCTTTTAATGATTTCTTTCGCACGCGCAGCTTCCGGACCGGCCTTAGTCTTAGCATACTCAACATTCTTTTTTATCTCCTGAATCTTGCGCCAATTTTTGACTTCGCTAAACCAACCATCTTCCGCCTCACCTGGATGTTTCTTATCAATTTCTTTCTGGGCAGCTTTAGCGTCACGCCAACGCCAGCGCGTCTTACCATACCCTCTTTCAAACAGTTCTTGCTTAGCTTGCTCGCTCTTCACATAACCAGGCTCAGCGTAACGTTTAATACGCTCAAGCCTTGCTTTGTGTTGCGCAAGCAACTTGTCCGTATCAATAATGGTCTCCAAGCCCCCCCCATCGGGATTAGCAACATCTTCCCAGGACTGACGCAATACCCAAAGTATAAAATCATCCTCAAACTTTTTGCCTTCGGGGCCCATTTCACGGGCAATTTGACTCAAGGTTAAACCCGTAAGCTCAAATAATTGATTATCAA
>JAEUSE010000267.1 GCA_016788805.1 Candidatus Doudnabacteria bacterium | reverse complement strand
TTAGGAACTCCGCTATATAATACCAATATATTTGAATTTGTATAAATACTTACGTAATTCATAATTCGATATTCGTAATTCATACCCATATGGCCAATATAGACCACGCCCCGAGTAAATACCAACTAAACCTTCTGCATGTCCTGCCCGCCTACGCTGACCAGGAAAAAAACGTGCTCAACGCAATTATCGAGATTAACTCAAAGACCATATATAAGTACGAACTCATTACCGAATCCGGCCAGCTCAAGCTGGACCGCGTCGGCTACTCGTCCCTAAGCTATCCTTTTGTCTACGGCGCTATTCCTCAAACCTGGGACCAAGACGGTGACCCACTCGATATAGAAATTGTGGGCGTTACTGAGCCACTCGTACCGGGTAGCTTAGTTGAGGCGCGCATCATTGGCATTATGAAGTTTAACGACGGCGGTGAAGTGGATGACAAAGTTATCGCCGTCCTAGCCGACGACAAGCGCATGGATCACATAACCAAAGTGGAAGACCTGGGCGAATACTTTGTTAAAGAAACTACCTACTATTGGGAACACTATAAAGACCTCAAAAAGCCCGGCACCTGCCGCGTAGATGGCTTCTTTGACACCGCCGAAGCAAACCAAATTATCAAAGAGTGCATGGACCGCTACACCAGCGACTATGCCCCCAAGCTACAATAGGGTTACGCCCCACAACCCCGGCTCAGAGCCGGGGTTTTTTAGCGCGGTGGCGAAGGACAATAAAAGTCATTATAATACCCGTGCGCATGGAAATAATTCCGCTCACCCCGACCAATCATACACAGGCAATTCGGAAAGCCACCGCGGTTTTAAACGCGGGCGGCTTGGTTATTTATCCAACGGAGACCTGTTACGGCATAGGCGCAGATGCGGCTAATCAAACTGCGGTAAATGCGTTGCTCCAATACAAAACCAAGCGACAAGACAAGCCCATGTCCGTAGCTGTTACCGGCAAGCACATGGCTAAAAAGTTTGTGCATATAAACAAGGTTGCGGAAAATATTTACGACAACTTCCTACCCGGCCCCATAACTGTTGTTTCCAAAGGTAAAGGCAAGTTTGCCCGCGGCGTGGAAAGCAGTCACGGCACCCAGGGTGTACGCGTATCCAGCCACCCGTTCGTTAGGGACCTACTTACTCATTACAAAAAACCTATTACCGCTACCTCGGCCAACGCATCCTACAAAAAAACACCGTATACCATTGAGGACATTTTAAACAACATATCTGCGAAGCAAAAAAGTTTAGTGGGTTTGATTATTGACGCCGGCAGGCTCCCTAAACGCAAACCCAGCACCGTGGTAGACACAACCCTGGACAGCATTCACATAGTTCGCGAAGGCAGCATGAAGCTTCAAAA
>JAEUSE010000266.1:309-1375 GCA_016788805.1 Candidatus Doudnabacteria bacterium | reverse complement strand
ATCCAAAGTAACATCTAAAATCCGTTCTAACGCCTCCTGCGTATTAAACGCGTTGTGCGGGGTTATAATTACATTCGGGAAAGACATTAACTGGTGATCAGCCAGAACCGTTTCCATTTTACCGGAAACCGGAGCGTCTTGACTAAGCAACCTCCACTCTTCGCCTACGTAACCCTCTTCCTCCAAAACATCTAACGCAGCCCCGGAGAGCCGCCCCTCTTTCAAAGCTGTAACCAAACCGGTTGTTTCCACCAACGCACCGCGAGCGGTGTTTACAAGCACAGCTCCTGGCTTAATAAGCTTCATGTTTTCTTGGTTTAACAAATGATGAGTAGCGGGCATATATGGGGCGTGTAAAGTAATTACATCAGAACGAGTGAGTAAGTCGTCCAATGCGGCATATTTCATATTGCAAGTTTTTTCTAAATTAGATTTTGGATATGGATCGTACGCGACAACATTCATGTCAAAACCATTTGCAATTTTTATAACATGACAACCAATGCGACCGGTCCCAATTACTCCTAAAGTTTTGCCGGCCAAGTCAAAACCCTTAAGCCCCTCCGTGTGGAAACGTCCCTCTTCGCGTATACGTTGTACCGACCAATACACTCGACGCGATAGTGTAAGCAACAGAGCAAAAGTATACTCAGCAACCGTGCGCTCTCCATAAGTCGGCACATTGCTCACCGCAATATTTTTTTTCGCGCACGCCGCGAGATCGATATGATCGTAACCCGTACTGCGAGTTACAACTAACTTCAGCGCAGGAAATTTTTCCAACGTTAGCGCGTCCACCCGAGAATTTACAAAAACAGACAATACTTCCGCGGTGGTATCCGGAATTGCGTTCTGAGCAGTCGCTGCTTGAAACACAATTTTATGTGTGCCGCCATGTTTTGTAAAATAAGAAGTTACCAAAGAATCCGACTCGCAGCAAAGTATGTTCATAGTTACTAAGTAGGTTAAGGCCTCATTAAAAAACGCTGGGCCGTTAAGCGCGAATTGAAATTATAAAGTCCGAAATATTTGACCCGGTTAAACCGGTGTTTATAGAATCACCAAG
>JAEUSE010000266.1:0-299 GCA_016788805.1 Candidatus Doudnabacteria bacterium | reverse complement strand
AAAACTATAACTTGCGTGTGTATTGAGGTAGACTAACGGGTTCATATTCATATGAACGGCGCGTGCTCGCGTGCTCGCGTCCACGAGGGCTCCCGCAAAATCGGTATTGTCGTAACCGTCACTGTCGCAGGCCAGGAGTACATGGTCAGGACCTAGGTACGCCAGTGCCGCCAAAGCCAATTCCAAATTTCTTCCACCTTTCCCCGGAACCCCAACCGTAACCGTACTTTCTCCGGCGGCGAGCACGCACTCCCCCGCCTTTGGTTCAAGAACGAATTCACGAGCCAACTCTCGAGCCT
>JAEUSE010000265.1 GCA_016788805.1 Candidatus Doudnabacteria bacterium | reverse complement strand
ATCGTTGCTAGCAGTGTATCATCTGCGGTGCCGGTAAGCAATTTTCCCTTGCCCTCCCTGTACTCGACCGGGAACAAATATACGCGCACCTCTTGGGCTTGCGCGGCCACCCCCACGGCCAAAGTTACATGCCTGTGCTGGGCCAAAACCGCTTGAGTTAGAAAGTTGCCCAATCCGCGTACAATAACCCCGCCGTTATATTCCTCCACCCTCACATCATCCGACGCTATGCATACTATGTTCGACCCCCGGTCGATAAGCTGCCGCGCGCGGATTGGATTGTCGGCAACCATATAGGTAACCGTTCCGGAACCTACCGCAAACGTCTGTTCCTGTTCGACAAAGTCGGTCAAACCGAGTCGAACTAACCTATTCTGATGTGTAAACAACCCAGATAAAGCCGCTACGGTCCGTTGCTGGCCGGTTAATAGACGCTGCAGGTACTCAATCGCATAGTGTGTACTTCGAACTTCCAAACCGGCCAATACTTCGGGAGACTCCTCTATCCGGCCCAATAAGAGTGAGGTATCCACCGGGCTTACGGCTGGTATCGGCGATTCGGCAGGGGCAAAATAGCCTGTAATATAACTGGTAGTCTCCAACACATCCGGCACACGCGTCAGCTCAGCGCTGTTAGCGTGGCCCAAAAGCGTAAACCTAGACCCGGACCGCGTTTCCATCATCCGCAAAAACAGAGCCAGCCCCGGCCGCGAGTCTACATCCAGACGAGCAATGGCTGCATAGTCATATCCTCGCACCGCGGAAAGACTGAGTTCATCATGAAATCGAGCTGCCCGCGAAGGAAGATAGTGCGAAAAATCAAATGAACCCACAACTAAAACATCCTGAGGCAAAATCGCCTGCATCCGCTCCGCCACCTCCATCGCTTTCGAGAGAGGCAATCTATCGTTTACTATTAACGGGACAAGCTTGGCATTCGGCAAAGACTTCTTAATAAACGCGACTACACCCGTAACTCCGTGTTCGTGGGCAAACGGCGTCTCTTCTATGCGCGCCAGTCCGGCCTCAACCAGTGCCTGTATACTCCCGGCAGCCGGCTCTATAAAACCATAGGGAGTTTCCCAAACCGCTTCCGACGTAAGGAGGTTCCCCTGACCGGTAGAAAAATGATTTGGGCTGACAAGTACGACCGTAACCGGCTTGGTCGTTGCCACGCTATCGAGCGCTGCCGCAATGAACGGAGCGGCGAGTAGATGGTGATTTATAAGCACTCCCCGGGCATCCGACACCCTCTGCACAGACCGAGCGCTTACATATGCATCGTCATAAAATTCAGACTGACTAAACACCGACGAGTGCGCCACCACAGGCTTGTGTTCCGCTCGCGGACGGGGCGCATAAAGCCAGACAGTAACCACT
>JAEUSE010000264.1 GCA_016788805.1 Candidatus Doudnabacteria bacterium | reverse complement strand
AACCATGAGCTGCCCTGCCGGCGACTCAGCCGGCAAATCCAAAACCACCGGACCTTAGTCCGGTGGTCGGTTATTTTGTCATTCCGGATTCTACAAGGTCGAATGCAGCTGAGACCGCGAGAAATCCGGAATCCAGCATTTGTGCTAATTCTTCCAACTCTTCTATTTCTTCTATATTTATCTTTCTTAAGCCAACTATTTTTTTACCTATATTTAAGCCAAACTTATCCCCATACGTTTGAGTATTGAATTATCCTTATATTTAAGGGGTAATATAGGTTAGTCCACAGGTGATATTTGTTTGACAACTATTGACATAAAGTAATTATTATTGTACAATGTTGTTACAGAGTTAGCTAGTGCCTTACAAATTAAGCTTTTGCTTCCATTACTGCTTACAGACATACTTCTGGCTGTAGTCAGTAATGGGAACAGAAGAGTCCGGTTTTAACCAAAAGAAACCCATGACGCTTCTTGTCCCAAAACCCGTTCTAGCCCTCACTGTGCTAGGACACCCGCAAAAAACGCTGCAGGGCTTACTCAGCCAAGCAGCATCCAAAAAACGGTTGGTTCTTTCAAAAAGGAATATGACAATGAGAATTTCACGCAACAGCAAAATCAGCACATTCGTTATCGCCATCGCCATGGTCGTTATGACTTTCGTTTCCGGACATGCGCAGACCGAATCTGCCACCCCCGCGCCGTCTCCGACACCGCAAATTCTGAATGGGCAAGAACTGAAAATGCCCATCGTCGAACGCGACACGGAGACCGCCGACGGTAAACACGACAAATACCGCGGCAAAAAGGTTACGATTACCGGCGCAATTGTTATCGCTGGAAAATGCAACCGCTTTACCGGCAAGTGTGAGGACCCCACTTACACACAGAATGGCGTGACCATCATCGCGGCCGAAGATTGGTATGCGTGGGTCGCCAATGATTCCGGCGAAGAATATATGGCTATCCGCTTTATCGTGGAGCCGGGCAAGACCTTGAAAGTCCAACTTCCTGCGGAAGGCCTGGAAGAGCTGAAAAGCCTCTACATGCGTTTCGGAAGAGAAGTTTCCGGCACAAACACGGCAATCAATGCGGTCTTCAAAAGCCGCGTCAATGGTGGCGTTGCCCAGAACCTGGCAAACGTGATGTGGCTCCGTGTCGCCAACGAGTCCTCGGTGACTCACTGGCAAACGAGCCTCTACGCCGACGGTTTGGAACTTGGAGAAAGCAATAACTTGGGCAAACACGGGGCCAAAATTTGGACCCCGGGTCAACCCAACGCATTGGATTTCACCAAGACGACAATCTTTGGTAAAGAGTACGAAGAGACCTATCTTTCGTACATCACGCTGCCCGACTGGAGCAGACATAACAGTGTTGTTGT
>JAEUSE010000263.1 GCA_016788805.1 Candidatus Doudnabacteria bacterium | reverse complement strand
ATACATTCCGAGGCCGATATGTGTGTTGGGTTCGGTGAGGCGATTGCTGTTTCTTCCACCGGGCACACCCACCTGGTAAGCGCCACCAAAGCCATACACACTGTAATCATTCAAATTGGACGCATAATAAGCAAGTGCTCCGAGTGCTATGCCAAAATCATCACCAATAACTCCGCCGCAACGTATATCGGTGCTGCCCATGGTGCCATGCAGGCCAAAAGTGTACTGGCCATTGGTAACAGTGGTATTACCAATTACCCCTGCCCGTGGCCCGGTAGCAGCCTGTGTCCGGAAGCCGGTACCGGCTATGTTGGACTGATTGATACCCCGCACACCGGCTGTATTAAAGATACCGGCAGTGGTGGAAGCATATTCTCCCTGCACGGCGCCAAATTGTGTGGTGCCTCCCTGCACGGTACCATAGACACCCGACCCGTTAAAGCTGGAATAGCCGTTCACCGCAAAAGGGAATGTGGCATTACTGACGGCACCCATCAGGTCGCCGGGAACTACGGTATTGGTGGCGCCGATAAAAAACTCTCCGAGATTGGTCAATCGTCCCCTTACAACATTATTCGTTACCAGGTCCACATGGTTATTGGAAGTAGTGCCAAAACTGCCGGTGGCAACCAGGCTGTTGCCACCAACCGCCCAGTTATTTCCGCTGGGTGTTACCCAGGTGGGGCTGAGGCTGGTACCGGTGTTGTAATACAGGCCGGGCAGGCCATCGGTTTGAAATACCATCAGGCCATTGGCGGGTGAAACCAGTGCCAGTCGCTGGCCCTGCGTCATGCGGGGAAGCAGCAGGCCTTTTGTAGTACTTACGATATCCAACTGTGCAGAAGCATCAGGAGTGGGTGTATTGATGCCAATGCTTTGGCTGAAACCGTGCAATGACAATAGGAGAGTGGCGGCAGCAGTGAGTATGGTTTTCATGTTATTAAAGTTTGATTAAAAATACTGCAAAATATTACCACCGATCACACTCATGCTTTCAGCATTGATTTTTAGGTACGCTTCGCCCGTTTTTTGTTCTTCATATACAGGGTTCCGGTCATGAGATAAGTTGTTTTCAATTTTAACAATTGATCCCTGCCGGCGGCACATTTTCAGCCAATTTCAGGTACAAAAAACGATCAATGTTGCCAACATTGAAAATTGACTAAAACTCCACTAAATAATTGAAAATAAGGCCGCTATAAGGAAAACAATAGATTGTAACGGTCTCGCAGAGAGTTGTAACGGTCTCGCAGAGAGTTGTAACGGTCTCGCAGAGAGTTGTAACGGTCTCGCAGAGAGTTGTAACGGTCTTGCAGAGGATTGGAACGGTCTCGCAGAAGATTGGAACGGTCTCGCAGAGAGTTGTAACGGTCTCGCAGAAGATTGGA
>JAEUSE010000262.1 GCA_016788805.1 Candidatus Doudnabacteria bacterium | reverse complement strand
CATGAAAACTATTCCTTCTGAAGATGGCTACCAGCCAACGCTGCCCTCTGAAGTTGGTCAGTTACATGAACGGTTGACCTCGACTAAACAAAGCAGTATTACCACCATTGAAGCTGTCTACCTACCGTCAGATGATATCAGTGACTACAGTGTCCGTTCCATCTTTCCCTATCTGGATAGTTACATTGTTTTGTCCCGTGATGTCTATCAGGAAGGTCGCTTGCCCGCCATTGATTTACTCTCATGTAGTTCTTCAGCCATGAACCCTGATACAGTCGGTCATCAGCACTATGAACTTTATCTGGAGAGTAAAAAAATCTTGGAGCAAGCCGCTGAGCTCGAGCGGATTGTGTCGTTGGTAGGTACTACGGAGTTGTCAAAGCAAGATCAGGTGGTCTATCAACGATCACTCGTTTTAAAAAACTACATGACTCAAGCTTTCTTTGTGGCCGAGCCGCAAAGTGGTCAACCAGGCGTGTCGGTACCGCTTAAAACTACCTTGTCTGATATCAGTGCTATTTTGTCAGGTACATTTGACGAAACTGACCCTGATTTGTTCATTTTTGCTACTAAACTGCCCACCCCCACACCTTTGCAGAATAGTGAGCCTTCAGCTGCCGTCACGGCCGAAGTCAAAGCCGAAACGGCTGAAGCACCTACTCCAGCTGAGGAAATTGAGAATCAAACCGTAGATCAAGCCAAGAAAAGTGAGACTCCGCAAGTCTCCGCTCCTCCCCATCGTGAAGTGAAAACTGCTGCTCCTGAGGTAAAAACCCCAAGTGCAGAGGTAAAAAATCCTCCTGAACCAGAAAAAACCACACCCCCTACTCCCAACCCTAAACCACACTCTGAACCTGTGCCGACTCCCACTCCCCCACCCTCGAAAAATGAACCTTTGTTAAAAACCCATCAAACAATCAGGACTTTCCCAGCGGCCACTGACACACCTCCATCTGGGACTACTCCGACTGCTGCATCTAAAACCGAGACTGAAAAAACACCTCCCCCTTTGCCCCTCCCCCAAAAACCTAAGGTGTAGTGGGAGTGTCGGGGGTAACTGCCGATGCTTGACGCTCGACTTCCGCCTGATCTGCCACCGGCTCACCAGCTTCCGCTTCTGGAGGTTTGACTTCTTCACCTTGGATAACTTCTTTGCCCGAGCTCTGCAAACGTTTAGCCAAGTTTTCCGCTTCTTTACTCACGTGCAGCCCAGCAAAAACTTCCACCCGATTGTGGTAACAGCGCAGAACGCCTAAACCCGCTTCAAAAGTTCGGGTTTGGCCGTCCATCAAGTAAGCCGTGACTGGGGCCGTAATCATGGAAATAAAGTTGGTATGACCAGGCAAAACGCTAAAGGGACCGACACTGTTGGCACTGGCTAAAGCTTTGACTTTATCGT
>JAEUSE010000261.1 GCA_016788805.1 Candidatus Doudnabacteria bacterium | reverse complement strand
CTAGAGGGTCGGTCAAAAAAATAAAATGACACAAAACAACTTTCGCAATATTATGTTAGCCCCGGTCCATAGCTTGGTCGCTTTGGCCTTTATAGTCGCGGCCGCCGGGTCGGTGGCCAGTGTTTCACTTTCGGAGAGTCGGGACTTTACCCCTATAGCCGTGAGCGACGCGTGGGTGCAACCACCAACGGTTCGTGGTTTAGTACTGGGTTTGAGCACGCCGGCAGCGGTGGTTTGGACCGATTTAGTGAATGTGATTGCCGAAGGGGGAGACCTGGAGCAGGTGTCCGGCTCTTGCGTGGGTTGCGCGGATGCCGGTGCTCATTCGACTCAGCAAATTACCGGCGACGGGTATTTTGAATTTACCATTGCTTCGAGCGCAAATCATTTCGTGTATGCGGGGTTGAACACCGACGCGAGCGCGTCTACGTCAGCTACGATGCCTTTTGCTTTAGAAATTTCCGGCTTCTATGTGAGTGTAAGAGAGCAAGGGGTTTATAAGTCTGATACCTCGTTCGTAGCAGGGGATGTATTCCGTGTGTCCGTAGAGTCCGGTACGGTGAAATACTACAAAAATTCCAACTTATTTTATACCAGTCTCGCAACGCCCACATACCCGCTTGTTGCGGATGTGTCTATGCAATCGGTGGGCAGTCTTTTGTGGGGAGGAAAAATTGCGACGAGTGATGCAGTAGCAGTTCCCTCCGCGCCGGTGATTGCCTCGTTTACCGCATCTCCGTCTTCTATTACGGCCGGGCAGTCTACCAGATTATCCTGGAACGTGACCGGGGCTACGTCTTTGTCTGTAAACCAGGGTGTGGGTATGGTAACCGGCGCAACCGGAGAAACGGTTTTTCCGACTTCTACCACTGCCTACACACTTACGGCCACCAACGCCGCGGGGGCAACCACAGCTGCTACTGTAACTGTGAGCGTGGCGCCTATAGAAGTGCCACCCGCTACTTCAGTGTGCAATACAGCAGTTCCGCGAGGTCAATTTGCCGGGTGCTATTACAATAATAAAGATTTTACCGCGTTTAAGTTTTCCCGAACGGATAGCTATCCTCTGAGTTTTGATTGGGGCAAGCGGAGTCCGGCCGGTTCTATGGGTTCGGATACTTTTTCTGTTCGGTGGACGGGGCAATTTGAGTTTGACGCCGGCGAGTACACCTTTGCCTCAGTGGTTGATGACGGCTTGAGGTTGTATGTAGACGATACATTAATCATAGATAAGTGGTCCAATACTCCGGGTACCTATTCTGTCGACTTAGAGATTGCGGCCGGTTGGCATACCATTCGGATGGATTACTATGAACAGAGGGGATACGCAAAAGCGGGTTTGTCTTGGTCTAAGACTTCTACTCCCGTTTTTCCCGTACCTATTATCTCCTCCTTCACC
>JAEUSE010000260.1 GCA_016788805.1 Candidatus Doudnabacteria bacterium | reverse complement strand
AAATGACCTTATGGAAAGCTAGTATTGCTCATGCTGGATGCTTGAAGCTTCTTTAGAAGCTAGTTCCAGCCGAACCATGTTGGGTCGCAACTAGGGCATATACTACTGGCGCCATAGCTGCTGGTTGTTCCGGTTGCATAAGCTCCCCAGGTTGATATACGGCCATTGTAATAAAGGCCGAATTCAATTCCTTTACCAGTGCCAGTTGTCACGCCACTATAAGCGCCATCGGGATCAAATACGTAATATGTTGCGTTCAGGTTAGTCGTTCCGTTGAAGGTGGCGTTATAAAAAAAGACAGCTCCCCCATTATGGAGTTTAACGCATGGCTCACCGTTCGTGCATGTACGCGCCCCTTCTGTAATAGCGCCATCGATTTGTTGGTTCGCTGTCCATAAGCTTACGTAATTCATGTAGGGTGTCAAAACTTTTCCGCTAAAAGAGCTGCTCACCGAATTATCCATTTGATAAGCTGCATAGGCGCCGGAAATCATTGATGCCACTTCTTTGGCAGCAGCTTTTTTCTGGTTACTCTGGCTTGATGTTATTACCTTGGGAATGGTAAACGTTGCAATCACACCCAGGATTAGCAGGGCGATTAGTAGTTCTGACAGAGAAAATGCCTTGATTTTCATTATCCCACTCAATAGTAGCGATATTAGCTTATCGGCAATTATAGTATCAGCTTAACCCATATCCTCTATATGAAATACCAAGCCCCCAAGGGCTCAAAGGCTCTGGGGGCTTTGTTTAAGACTGGTGGAGGAAAGAAGACTTTATCCGAACTCTTGCCAATATTCGGACGGCTATCAGTAAAATCAAAGAATCGCTCTTCGTATAGCTTTCAGCCGGGAGCGCCGCTATGTCAATTCCAACTAAACCAAGTAGGGTCTTTACTGGGGTCTGATGCCCCATATCCACAAGTGCCGGTTGGATAGTTCCCCCAGGTATTAAGTCTACGATTGCCATATAGCCAAAATTAAACCCCCAACGCAGGCGTGGCAGTTGTACACGTCCCGTCGGGATCGACCGTAATACTGCCTATCATGTCTACTGGCCCCGTGCCTGTTCCGCATATGCTACTATTCCAGAAATATAACCATGCCCCTGTTGCCAATTTAATACACGGGGCGCTCGTAGTACAAGCCAAACAGCCGTCGGTTGGCGCGCCGTCAATAGTAGAATTGTTTGTAATAATGGAAACATAGTTGATGTAGGGTGTTAAGTCCCTTATCTTGAACGCCGGAGCTAAATATTGGCCATTCGCCAGCATATAAGCCTCATAGGCCCCAGATATTGTGGCCGCCGCTTCTTTTGCTATCGCTTTTCTTTGGCCATTTTGGCTTGCTGTGAGAACTTTAGGAATGGTAAATGTGGCAATCACACCCAGAATCAACAAGGCT
>JAEUSE010000025.1 GCA_016788805.1 Candidatus Doudnabacteria bacterium | reverse complement strand
CGTTATATTTGCTGATAGACGGGTCTCTGAGGCATTCGCCCATGCAGTTTTAATCGCAAAGCGGGTTAATTTGTTACGTATGGGTCGTTGGCAGAAGGGGGGTGGACCCGCCCACGGCTATGCTCGTCTCTTTGTAGGCTGGCGGATCGATTCGTGTAATGCTAACGTGGGCCCGGTATGTCGTACGCGTACGACATACCGGGCCGCCATTTCATCCTCCGAGTATTCCGGTGAAATTCCGCTGTGAGCGGAAGGTTCTTTTCAGTTCCCCTTACTCGATTTTCTCCAAAGAAAAAACATCATAAGATATGATGTTTTTTCTTTGGAGCGGGTAAGGGGAATCGAACCCCTATCCCCTCCTTGGCAAGGAGGAGTTCTACCATTGAACCATACCCGCTAATTTTTTTATGGTGCCTCGGGTCAGAATCGAACTGACAACGCAAGCCTCTTCAGGGCTTCGCTCTACCATTGAGCTACCGAGGCTCGTCGCAGTCTGTTCCAGGCTTTCAGTTTTGACTAAAGTCAAAAGCTTCGCGCCCTCACAACTGCTCCTCTAACTTTTACGCTTAGGCTCGCAAGGCCTCGGCCCAAGTGTACAAGTTTTTAAAATGCATTATGGTGGACGGTACAGGACTCGAACCTGTGACATCTTCGGTGTAAACGAAGCGCTCTACCAACTGAGCTAACCGTCCCCTTTTGCCTGTCGGGACAGGCTATACACTTGTTTGAGGCTTCGAGCAGAACGAAAGTAGTGTAACAAATACTCTTGCCTTTAGCAAGTCTAAAGCTTGAACATTAAGCCGACTTTAGTTATAATTGGTGAGCTAATTAGATAGGCCCAGGTGGTGGAATTTGGTATACACGCATCCTTGAGGTGGATGTGGGAGCAATCCCGTGGAGGTTCGAGTCCTCTCCTGGGCACCAAAGAAAATACTCGCTGTTTCGGCGAGTATTTTCTTTGGTTTAGTAGCGGACTTGAAAAAGAACGGTTCTGGCTTTGCAGAAATTTCATGCGAATACCTGCAGCATGAAATAGTGGCAGGGGTCGCCGTAGCGTCATACGATGAGTGCTCTGACGAGAAGTATAGCGTGAGGTGACCGAGTCCCCCGCCTGAACGCATCAGGCGGGCGGGTCTCCTGGGCACCAACATAAAAATCCCGACTTAAAGTCGGGATTTTTATGTTGGGTTGAGCTTGGTTGGCACAATGTGCCACTTGTTTTCTTGTTTTATGAGTGTCCCCGGGAAAGCGAAGCCCGCGGCGTTCCGGTGCCCGCCACCGCCGAGTAGTTTGGCCAAGCTGCCAACATCAAGGCCACCCATAGGCTTATGCGGGTCACTGCGCAAACTGCCTTTAATGAGTGGTCCGTCTTGTTTGAGGAAAAGAGCAAACCGTGCTTCCGGGACTTTGTTTATGGTTTCTACCACTCCTTCAAATACGCTGTGCGGGGGGTGGTGCAAATCTTGAAGATCCTCTTCAGTGATGACGCTGCAAACCATACTTTTTTCCGCGTCGTACCAGGAGTTGGCCAAGGCTCGACCCCACGCTTTGAGCGCGGGTAGCGCCTTGCCTTTAAAGGTATTGTTGGCGATAGTTGTGGTTCTCGCGCCTTTGTTCATAAGATTGGAGGCGGCATAGAGCGTGGAGGGTTGTGTGTTGCTATGCAGGAACGAACCGGTATCACTGACCATGCCGGTGAGTAGACATATAGCCATTTCATTTTCTATAGGCCAATTAACGGCTTTGCAGAAATGATATGCCAACTCGGCGACAGACGAAATAGCTGCATCTACAAGGTTAACGGTGCCAAATCGAGCGTTGTCCGGATGATGATCAAAGTTGATAATCGGAGCGGTAAATGATTCCAAGGGCAGTCCCGTACGAGCCAGGTTGGAGCAGCCGGAGATAATTATAACTTCCGTATCGACTGTTGGGGCCTCTTCAGTCACGGACGAGCTGCCGGGAAGAAACGCAAGCGATGAGGGGACCCCGCCTCGAATGCCTACCGTTACCGTCTTGCCTTGTTTTTTTAAGGCGTGGGCTAGTGCGAGTACAGTGCCCAGGTCATCGCCGTCGGTGCGCTCATGGGTTGTTAAAAAAATACGCTGCTTACCTTGAAGCAGTGCGAGGGCGGCGAGGCTGTTCGCGGTAAGTGTATTAGTGTTGAGCGGAACCGTGGTGGTCATCGGCGTGTATCTGGTTGATAAGTTCTGAAATATGTTCTGCGTATCGAGGACTAGTGTCCAAGTTAAATTGGAGGCGTGGCACTAGCTTCATAGGTAGTTCCCGATTAAGCTCGCCTTGGATTGCGTATATATGCTTTTCGATAATTTTAAATATGACTTTGTCGTCTCCACCCAGAACCGAGAGCCATACTTTGGCGTGGCGCATATCTCCGCTAATTTCCACTTGGTTGACCGTGACCAGGGCGTTTGTTTCGCCTAAATATTCAGGTAATATTTTACCCAGAAGTTCTTGGACAAGGCTTTGGAGGCGGATAATACGGAGGCGTGGTTCTTTTTGAGGAGTGGGCATGGTATAAATGCGGAATGCAGAATTATCTAAAAAAGGTATTCATTTTCAATTTAGAATCCGCCTCTTCGGCGGACCTGCCGATGAGGCACGGTTCTCACCACTGCATTGTTAGAGGGTTTTCTGTTTGAGCGTTTCTTCGTACGATTCAAGCACATCGCCGACTTGCAATTTGGCGGCCACTTTTATCTTCATACCGAACTCCCGACCGCTAGCCACTTCTTTGGTGGCGATTTTACTTTCTTGGAGCTCTAAAATTTCTCCCTGCGCTATCTCAACTTCACCTCGCCACACAGCGACCTGTTTGTTTTTTCGAATTTCGCCTGAGGTTACTTTCCCGCCGATAATCATCTGATTTTTTTCGGTTCGGAAAATTGCCAGTATTTGTCCTTTGCCAAAAGAGGTTCGTTCGTACTCGGGCGTGAACAATTTTACCACAGCGGTGGTGATGTCTTCTAATAGCTCATAGATAACTTCATAGG
Source organism: Candidatus Doudnabacteria bacterium (assembly GCA_016788805.1). Classification (GTDB taxonomy): domain Bacteria; phylum Patescibacteriota; class Doudnabacteria; order UBA920; family UBA920; genus JAEUSE01. Next base: position 5,723 of record JAEUSE010000025.1, on the reverse strand, counting down.
TGTCTACGCTTACCTGTTTTTGTTTGGCCAGATTGATGGCTTTGGGGTTGGTTTTGGATCTGAACGCGATAATTGCCGCGCCGCTGCTGGAGGCTAAGAGCACGTCCGACTCGTTTACTTCTCCGACGCCCCTACTAATTATATTTAAAGTAACCTCGTCATTTTTGAGTTTGCCGAGAGATTGCTCGATTGCTTCCAGAGACCCGGCCACGTCTGCTTTAATGATGAGGTTTAACGATTTGCTGGTGGCGTCGCCCTGCAGCTGTTTTTTAGACCTGAGGGTGTGGCTGCGTTGTTGTTTGAGAGAGAAGTCCGAAATTTCTTTTGCCTTTTCTATGGAGTCAAGTTTTCGTAATATGTCGCCGGCTTGAGGTGCGATGGAAAAACCCGCAATTTCCACCGGCGTGGACGGGGTCGCAGTTTTTACTTTCTTACTATATTCATCTTCGAGGCTTTTGACTCTGCCGTATCCGCTTCCCGCAACAATTATATCGCCGACTTCTAAAGTTCCGTTTTGGATAATAACACTCGCAACCGGTCCTTTACCGCTTTCCGTGTGGGACTCAATAACCGTACCCACGGTTTTGCCGTCGGGATTTGCTCGAAAATTCTCTACCTCTGCGGAGAGTAGAATCATGTCTAAGAGAGAGTCGATACCCTTGCGTTGTTTAGCGGAGACTTCTACCGCAATGGTTTTTCCGCCCCAATCTTCCGTTACTACCCCAAGTCCGGCCAATTCTTGCTTCACGCGCATGGGGTTCGCGTTTTCTTTGTCGATTTTGTTGATGGCAACAATAATCGGAACGTCGGAAAATTTGGCTCGATTAATAACTTCCACGGTTTGCGGTCGAACTCCGTCGTCAGCCGCTACGACCAGTACAATTAAGTCGGTGACGTTCGCGCCGCGGGCCCGCATTTCCGAGAATGCCTCGTGACCGGGAGTATCCAAAAATGTAATAAGCTTCCCGTTGTGCTTTACTTGATATGCCCCGATGTGCTGAGTGATGCCGCCCGATTCACCGCTCACGACGTTGGCTTGTCGTATGGCGTCGAGTAGGGTGGTTTTTCCGTGGTCTACATGACCCATCACAGCCACAATCGGCGGTCGGGGTGTCATGCGCTCCGGGAGCTCGTTGGCAAGCACTTCGTGAAGTAGTCCGAGCCCTGCCGTGGCAGTACTCTCGGTTGCTTTGGCTTGTACTTCAAAGCCAAGGTCTTGAGCAATAATGGCCGCGGTGTCGTAATCAATCTCTTCGTTGATGGTGGCCATAACCCCGTTCTGAATGAGCACTTTTATTACTTCCACTACCGGGCGATCGAGGAGTAGCGCAAATTCACGAACTTTAATGAACGAAGGGAGCTCAATTACTGTATTGGCCGGAGGTTGGGCGCTGGGGGCGTTCCTTGGTTGTTGTCGTAATTTATCTAAGATTTGTTTGGCCAGGAAGTTGTCGAGTTTATTTGCGCGGGGTGAAATAAAAAAGCCGGCCGCGGCCGCCTTAGCGCGCAGTTCTTGGATGGAGAGGTTGAGTTCGGAGGACAAACTTGAAAGGTTCATGTAAAAATGTGGCCAAACAGCTAATAGATGTACATCCCATTGTACTGATTTTTGCGCTACTTGGCAACCGCCCCCAGCGAGGCGCAGAAGTATGAAGCTCGAATTACGAACAACGATTTATACGCTCCGCTCTTTGAGAGGGGTGTGTGCGCGTACTTCTAGATTCTCAATTCGCACTCCGTAACTTAAAAAGTTCGTTGTTTGCCTACAATCATGCGTTGCTTTTTGCCGGTCATGGACACGACAGCCGGAAATTTTGCGACCGCCCTGCCAAACATGGTAACCACCGACCCGCGCGGTTCTAGTAATTCTACGGTTTTACATTTAATAATAGTAGGATTGGGCAATTCCTCGAGCCGGCCTTGTGCTATAAGCTCTTTGTATTTAAATATATCCAGTTTACCAATTTCTTCCATAACCAATACATCCAAAAAACCATCCGTTGGGTTCGCGATTTTTTCCTGTTTCGAAGAGGTGCTTCGGCTATTGAGCACTAAACCACCGAGTCCTTGGATGGTTAAGGTGTAGGAGTTGTCAATTTTTAAAGTCCATTTGGTGGCGGATTTGGAGAGCAGCTGAAAAGTTTTCCAAGGACCTGTTTGGCTAAAGTTGTTACTAGTGACGCCGAACTCCAAGAAGCTAATAAAAGAAAGCTGGTTTATGGTTGCGGTGTCTATAGTGACTATCCTTCTTGCCGCGATTGTTTTTACGGAAGTGAGCAGGTTCGGTAAGCCTAAAATAGTCGCTAAATAAGAGCTTTGGGGGTCCAACGGGATAAAGCCGATCAGGAAATCACGTTGCCCGACTGCCGCCAGTACTTGGTTTAACGTGTCGTCGTTGCCGCAGACAATGACCGTAGAGGCTCCGCGCGCGGCTGCTACGTCCACTAAATCCGCAACTGTTCGAAGGGTGGTTATGCGTGCAAATTCTCCGGATATGTTAAATTCGTGCAGGAGCCCTTGTAGCTCAACTTGCACTTGTTCAAACTTCGGCAGCGACATTTTACCCGGGTCGAGGATGTAGTAGTACATGGAGTCATGTAACAATAAGCATGGAACAAGTAACATACATCTTCTTGCGGAAGCAAAAAGATTTCATGTTTTATGCTATATGTTCCATGCTCTATATGTTTTGTGCTAGTTTTCCGGTTCAGGCTCGGGTGCGTGCTTTGTTTTATCGGCCATCGTGCCCATACTGCATTTGCCTGTAAACACGGCTCCGTCTTCGACGCGCAAAATTGCGCAAGAGATGTCGCCGCTTACTTTTGCGGTTGTTTGTAAAATAAGGTTGCCTGTAACTTTTATATTACCGACAATCTCGCCCGAGACTGTAGCGTTCCCGGCCAGAACATCAGCGGTAATTTTAGCGGACTGACCAACAAAAACATTTTGTGTGGTCTTAACTTTTCCGTTTACCTGACCTTCAATCCGAATGTTGCCTTCTGAGTTTAAATCGCCTTGGATCTTAACCGAAGGCCCTACAACTGTTTCCGCATTTGCAGCGTCTGAGTCTTGTTGCTTTTCCATTGTTATCCGCTTTCTTAAGCCAAGTATGGCATTAGAGGTACATTTATTTATGAGGCACTCGTGGCGCTATTGTACCATCTTGCGCCCTTGCGTTCAAATTACCAATTTGATATGGTATGTATGATTAATAGGTCATTTAGTATGTCTAAGAAAAACCGTAAATCAAACACATCTTCCGTACCTGTTTCGGCTAATCCTGCCTGGGACGCGGAGTATCAGGTTATTAGTAAAGACTTAATTCGGGTAATTATTTTAAACATTGTGTATTTAGTAGGGTTGCTGGCTGTATATTATACCAACCAGCAGCAGCACTATCTTGAACAAATGTTCGCCCGACTCTTTCATTGGTAGTACCCTTATTGCGCACATGTAAAACACCCCAATCGTGAGTTGGGGTGTTTTTATTTGTAGCAGGAATATGGCCTTGCAATTTTTTGTTCCGGTGGGTTTATGGGTACTTGTAAGACCTAGGCCTTGGCAAGTTAGAAGTTGTGACAATGAAGACCGATTTATTCCGTAAGGGTAAATTATTTCACTAAACAAAAAACCACTTGCGTGGTATTTTGTTGGTGGACCTCAGGGGATTCGAACCCCTCACCTCTTCCATGCCATGGAAGCGCTCTACCAAATGAGCTAGAGGCCCAATAAAGCCTAAGTGCCGCGTTATTGTAACGGAAATTGAGCGGTCTAGTCAATCGTTACTTTGCGGGGGTTTGATTTTTTAATATTTGCGTCTTTTGTTGCTGGGTTTGCTGCAACAGCTGCCGCCAGCTATCTGCTTCTCTTTGAAATGCCGGGATTATTCCGATAATATTTAAGAGCCAACCCACCAAAATAACAGCAATACCGACCCCAACCACTGACCCCAGCCCGCTCATGACGCCGTTCAGTAGAGTCCTCCACCATGGGAGCCCCTCTCCGGCCTTTACCACATTTCCGTTTAATGTTTCTAAATACTGTTTTAGTTCTGGGTCCAACATGTTTGTTTCTTTAAAATGCGATAACTATATTGTAGCAAATAATTGTTCTGGCAACGTACATAAAAAATGCTAAGCTACTCGTGTGACCAAACCCCGCCTAAACCGGTAGTTTAGTCGGCTCAGTCTGCCCATTATTGTGTGTGTCGAGATTATCCCTATCCGCTTGACTTGTCTGGTGACCTCGACAGGAATCGAACCTATATCGGCGCGTTAGGAGTGCGCTGCTCTATCCATTGAGCTACGAGGCCGGCAAACAAGTCACGCGGCTATAAAAAAATAACTAAACTTTTTTGTTTGATGACTTAAAGCCATTGTATCATACCTAATAATGACAATATTTGGAAAACTGAGCATCAACACTCCGAAGTCAACAGGCACTTCGGGCTTTCTTAAATTTTGTAAAACAAGTTTGGCATTTGCGCCCCTGCTCATCGCTGCGGGTAGCGTTTATTTCAACATAAGAATTCCTATAAATAGCAAGTTTGCTTATTTCTTAGGGGAAAAAAAGGATTTTACTATTAATTTCTTATATTTAAGCGATATTTTGGTTCTGTGCACAATTCCTTACTTGTTTAAAGCAAGTTTTCAAAAAAACTCTTTAAATAAAGGTTTTATTGGACAGTATTTGTTACTAACAATTTTATTAGTGGCGATTTTGTCATATTTAGTTCATTTCGCTGACTTAACTTTACCTATTATATCTATATTTTACCTATTATATGTTGCTAAGTTTATTGTTTTACATGAAACAGCAAAACGCTTTTCAAGTAAGCTTAAAAGTTTGGTCTTGGTAATTATTTGGATATTTGGCTTATTTCAAGCATTTATTTCAATAATCCAATTTGGCCAACAGGGGCATGTAGGCCTGCGTCTTTTGGGAGAGCCATTCTTCGGTCCCTATATGTGGGGGGTTGCTAAGGTTGAGGCTTTAGGTCAAATTTTTACCCGCCCTTATGGGTCTTTTTTGCACCCAAACATTCTTTCAGCATTTTTAATGCTCAGTTTGGTGGTAGGGACGTACTATTATTATATGCACAGGTCAAACTCTGATAGGGTTCCATGGTTTAAACTTTTTTTACTCCAGATTAATCTATTAGCCTTATTTATAAGCTTTTCCAGAGCGGCTTGGTTGGCTACCGCGCTCGTTTTTACGCTTATGCATGTTTTCACATGGAACATATTTGGGTATGCCAAACTTAAACTAATAACAGTAAACCTTGCTACCAGTGTAGCGTTTTTGTGCTTACTCCTCATAATTTTACAACCTTTTATTAAGCAAAGGGGTAACGTCTTCGATAAGGCCTACCAAGAGCGAAAGAGCTACAACCAAGCAGCTGTTGCTATGATTGCTGCTAACCCTGTATTGGGAAGCGGGCCAGGAGAATCTGTGCTCCACATGGAACAAGCCTTAGGATTGGGGGGGGTACAGCCATGGGAAATTCAGCCAATTCATAACTACTATCTACTTCTAGCAGCTGAAATCGGACTGCCCGCACTACTTTTATTGCTGCTTTATCTTGCAAAAAGCATTAAATCTGCTTACCTGGCTACCAAAGAGCCCTCTAAGCATGGTGCTTTTCAGCAGGCTATCCTGTTGTCCGGTTTGCTTGGTTGTTTGTTACTCATGCTTTTTGACCACTACTTTTACACAATCCAAGC
>JAEUSE010000259.1 GCA_016788805.1 Candidatus Doudnabacteria bacterium | reverse complement strand
GGTTTTATGGCCCCTCAGAGTGGCCCTTACCGGTCAAGCCGCAAGCCCGGGTCCGTTTGAGGTTGGTAGTGTACTGGCAACCGGCCTTGGTAAAGAGGCGCTCGTAGCGAGAATCCAAAAAGCCGTAAATCTCATTCCTTAACTGTAATCAATAACCCCGACTGCCAGTCGGGGTTATTTGGTTTTTATGGTATAATGTACGAGCATATGAGAAAAAAGTGGGTTAAATATATCTTAACAATTCTCGCACAAATGGTGTTGGTTTTTTCCAGCATGCAGCCAGCCGCGGTGCTCGCGCAAGAGGCGGATGTGGACGAGCTCAAATTTAAAAAAAACCAGCTGCAAGAGAAGCTCGAAAGTATCAATAAGCAAATTAACACCTACCAGGGTCAAATTAGCAATACCCGCAAGCAGGCAGCTTCATTAAAAAATGAAGTGTTTTTGTTCGACACGCAAATCAAGTCAACAGAGTTACAAATTCAGGCAAAAGAAACGCAAATCGAAGATACCAACCTACAAATTGACGAACTACAGCGGCAGATTGACCGCCGAAAAAACGAAATTGAAGACAACAAGAACGTACTACGGCAGCTATTGCTTGAACTCCATCAGACAGATAACAATTCCTATATCCAGCTCATGCTCGGTACGGCGGACTTTTCGAACTTTCTCGACCAACTCCAATACGCTAATACTGTACAGGACAAAGTCTACCAAATTGTCCAAAGCATCAAGAGTGTGAAGAGTAAGCTGGAAGCCCAGCAGGCCGATTTAAAAGTTGAGCTTCAGAAGCAGCAAAACTTAAAAGAACAACTCAAACTAACCCAAGGCAACCTTACCCAACAAAGACAGGATAGGCAAAGACTGTTAGACAAAACAAAAGGTGTAGAAAAAACTTATCAGAAACTCTTATCGACCAGTCAAGCAGACCAGGCCAGTCTCGAGGCAGAAATTAACGATTTAGATGACCAAGTTCGTAAGAAGCTTGGCGACAGAACTATTCGCCCGCACAAGGGAAGCTTGGCTATGCCCATGGACGGTATTCGAACCCAAGCCTATGGGAATACCGGTTTTAAAGCTCTTGGTTATAGTTTTCACAATGGGTGGGATATTGCCGCCCCGGCGGGAGAACCGATTTACGCCGCAGCCGACGGTCAGGTAACCAACTGTGGCAGCGGGGAAGCCGCTTACGGTAACTGGTGTACCATTAAACACAACATTGCTACGGCGGGCGGCAATCGTTGCATAGTCACCCTCTACGGACACATGCGGTCCTACCAGGTTAAAAGCGGTCAAAACGTAAAACAAGGAGATTTAGTAGGTTACGAAGGCAACACCGGAAACACGACTCGATTACTCTACGGACCGCACCGAGGCTATCACTTACACTTTACTATTTTTGA
>JAEUSE010000258.1 GCA_016788805.1 Candidatus Doudnabacteria bacterium | reverse complement strand
AAGTGTTGTTACACTTATTTTTCTGGCGTCTCTGACGGCCTGTACAAAGGCTGAAAGGCTGTATATACTGGCTAAAATTAAACTTGGGAACCGGTCGTAGCTTGGAAACCTCAGTCTCCAGGCTAAAGACTAATCTTACAAAAAGGAGGACCAACGCTGTGGAAATTACCCAAACGTAGCGATCGTAGACGATGACGCGGTCTGGCTGGACGACCACCAAGGTGCACTAAAAAAGCATTTTAGGCTGGCAAGGTTCAGCTCTCTTGCCGCGTTAAAAATCTGAGCTAAGCAAATTTGACGCTTTCGTGGTTGATGGTTCAATAGAGCATAACCATGATGGCTATAAAATTTGCCTGCGAACTCGCTGCGCAAGGTAAGAAAGTAGTGCTTGTGAGTGGGCGTCGCTATTCACTTCCAGCCGGAGTGCTGTATTTGGATAAAGATGACTATTCAAGCAAAAAGCTGCTTTCGCTTGTGCGTAGCTTATTCGCCTAACCCGTCGCGGCCACACTTCACCGGTGGCCGCGATTTTTGTTTTATATAATGGCGAACGCACGGATGGGTGAACCGTCACCATCTTTCAGTTTGAGAGGTATACCATAAAAACCGAACGAACGGTCATCGGGTAGTTCTTCTAAATTAATAAGATCTGTAAAAGTAATAATGCCTTGGCCCAATAACTTCCGTTCCATATCAACCGTCAAAGTCGCTTTATTGCCGGTTACCACAAACGGGGTTCCCGCCAAGAATATTTTTTCAAACAAGTCTATGCCTACTTCCCCACTCCTAAACACCAGGCCAATATGTTTTGGCAAATCGCTTTCCGGCGTTACTACTTGAGCCTCACCAATAAACTTTTCCAGGGGCAATTGGTCAAGTGCAACTGCTCCCTCGTGCATATGCGCAGGCGCATCTACATGCGTACCAGTATGCGAGCCAAAAGAAAGCAGGTTTAGGTTCCAACCGTGTTTTTTAAGCGTTTGCACCTGCTTTATTTTTACTTCCGGGTCCCCCTCGTACACCCGCATCCCCGCTTCTATTGTTTGGGTTAAATCAATTATTTTCATACAATCACCAAAATATCAAAAGTATCCTTTGGCACTTGGACTACCTGGCATCCAAATATCTTTTATTTCGTAGCGACTCTGGTAAGTAGCTCTCTTCGGAATACATTTCGTAGCCTTTACCGTAGCCAACGTCTTTCATAAGCTTAGTAGGAGCACCCGTCTTCCCTCCGGGTAGCCGAGGCAAATTGCGGAGGTGTAAGGGGATGACTAAGTTGCCGTGGACGCGGACATCTTCTTGCGCGGCGCGAAAGGCTTCGTAGGCAGAGCGGTCTTTTTTGCACTGAGAAAGATAGGCCACACCATGGGCAAGGTTTATAGCGCACTCCGGGTAGCCAATGCTTTGGCAGGCTTGGAAAA
>JAEUSE010000257.1 GCA_016788805.1 Candidatus Doudnabacteria bacterium | reverse complement strand
ACCAAATATCGTTTTAACGCGGTGCCTATCGGGTAGGAGGTCTGTACGGTTAGGAGCCGTTTACCATTTGTGTCTTGATTTAACCACTGGACGTCAGTCGGTGCCGCCACAACCATATTTTTTACAATATACGTGTAAATGTACCCGTCTGAATCCACTACTTTAATTTCCTCGCCCTTTTTAAGCTTGGGCAGTAGCGCGAGAACTGTTTTATAGTCCCCACCACTCCAGGCATAATCGGACGAGTGGCCGAAAATAAATACGTTCCCGATTTTCCCCGGCAAGGCGGTACCCGGGTAGTGTACAACGCCGGCCTTTAGAAGTTTTTGAAAAGTGACTTCGTCTCTTTGTGTGGCGTACTGTATAGGCGCGGCAATGCCCAAGCTGGGTATAGCGAGTGTATTAGGTTGCCACGCACCCTTTGTCGTGTCGGTAGGTACGTCGCGACTAATAGACTGTAGCACTGTCTTCGGGTTCGGGGTGTCTACGGCAAATTTTAGCCGTGTCCAAAAATACGGTGCATTTATGACAAAAATCGCCAAAAGCACTGTTAAGAAAAAAGTGCCTAAAATGAACAAGGACTTTTTTATGTACAAGCGTCCAGTCATGCCTTTATAGGGTAGCATAGGCCGACCGTTCTTGCTACGGCTTTTCGACTTTTAGAAAAAACAAAACAAAGCCTCGATGATACGAGGCTTTGTAGTAAGAATTACTAAGCAGATTGGAACTTTCTGTAAGCGAACCCAGTACCGAGTAGTCCAAACAAGAACGGAATGAGCAGATTGAGGGCACCGGCACCGGTTCTGGGAAGTTCGGTTACCGCGCCAAATACCTGCGGAATTACAGGATTGGCTACATTGTTCGGAGGTGTACCGCTTGTAGTCGAGTCTCCGAGTACTTGACCTGTTGGGGCTCCGAGTGCGCCGCCCCCGCCACCGGATGTCGAGCTAGAACCGCCGCCACCTCCGGAGCTACCGCCCCCGCCTTGGTTTTGGAAGTTGCCGAAGTTTTTATCGGTAACAGCATTGCCGCCGGAAATATTGACTACATACTTAAACGAAGCGGTGGATGTCGGAAGTGTTTGGGTCCAATTTGCTTGTACTACTTCACGAACAGTGTAGGTACCGTCTGCTAAATTATTAAATAAGTACGGAGACGCTGTAGTGGCCGACGCTTCACCACCGTCTAAAGAACCGTTGTCGTTGGTGTCTAGGTAAACCACCCAACCGGAAAGGGATGCCTCGCCTTCGTCCAGTACGGCATTGTTGTTGGCGTCATTAAATACGGTACCGGTTATGGAGCCGGTACCCCCGTCGCCTCCACCCTGGTCTGGCGTCTGGTGGTTGCCAAAGTTCTTACCGGTCACGTCAAAGTCGCTTATAAATACTACATGTTTACCAAAGGACTGAACGGCGGGGTAGGTTTGAGTCCA
>JAEUSE010000256.1 GCA_016788805.1 Candidatus Doudnabacteria bacterium | reverse complement strand
TAGGCTCCACGGAAACCCCTCTTCGGGTAGCTTGGAATAAGCCAAAAATGGTATACTTCAATTGCAGATTGCCAATGTAAGATTGTAGATTGGCCGGTTTTCATGGGCTGGATCTGAAAATTTGCAATATGCAATTTACAATTTGCAATTATCTATATGATAAAAAACGAAAAAATTGAAGAATTACTTACTCGGGGCGTGGCCGAAAGCATTGATGCGGCGCACTTGGCTGCCCGGGTTCGGGGTAAAAAAAAGCTGCGCATTAAACTAGGGATCGACCCCACCAGTCCGAACATTCATATTGGTCGGGCAGTGGTGTTGTGGAAGCTGCGCGCTTTTCAAGAGTTGGGCCACCAAGTGGTGTTTATTTGCGGAGATTTTACCGGTCTTATCGGGGATACATCCGATAAAGAGGCTGAACGGCCCATGCTGACGGAAGCGCAGGTTGCGAGTAACATGAAGTCTTATTTTGCTCAGGCCGGGAAGATTATAGACAAGTCTAAGGCAGAAATGCATTACAATTCCAAGTGGCTTAAAAAGTTAGGCTTTTTGGAAATCGGTAAAATGGCCGACGCATTTGGTTTGCATGAGTTCTCCTCGCGCGAGCTTATTAAAAAACGAATGGATGCCGGCAAACGGGTAAGTCTGCGCGAGCTTATGTACCCGCTTATGCAGGGGTATGACAGCGTCGCCGTGAAAGCGGACGTGGAACTTGGCGGAACAGACCAGCGTTTTAACTTGCTCGCCGGTCGCAGCATCCAGCCGCTCTACGGCCAGGAACCGCAAGATATTATGACTTTTAATTTACTGGAAGGTACGGATGGAAGGAAGATGTCTAGCTCCTGGGGGAATGTTATAAATCTTGTGGACGAACCGGCAGACATGTTTGGTAAAGTTATGTCCCTCCGGGATGAGCTCATTGTACGTTACTTTGAACTGGCCACTCTGGTTCCTTTAAAAGAAGTAAAAACCTTCCTGAAAGATACAACGAACCCACGTGACCAAAAGTTACAACTAGCTTGGCAAATTGTAAACCAATACCACGGCACTAAAAAAGCGGACGAAGCTAAAACTGCATTTATTGCCCAGTTTAGCAACAAAGAATTGCCGAGCGATATTCCAGAAGTAAAAATAAAGCCCGGTACGTATAAACTCGTAGAATTATTGGTAGAGACTAAGCTTGCTGCTTCAAAGGGTGAGGCGCGTCGGTTAATAGAGCAGGGCGGAGTGAGAGTAGGGCAGAAACAATTGACAAGTGATAAGGAAATTCAAATTCAAAAAATAAATAACCTGCTGTTGCAGGTTGGGAAAAGAAAGTTCGTGCGAATTGTTTAGTCTTTTGGTCCGACGTAATAATTAATAACCGACCACCGGACTAAGGTCCGGTGGTTTTGGATTTGCCGGCTGAGTCGCCGGCAGGGCAGCTCATGGTTAA
>JAEUSE010000255.1 GCA_016788805.1 Candidatus Doudnabacteria bacterium | reverse complement strand
GACGTACTCGTAACGTACTATGCGCCGAGCACGCTTGAAATTAACGCCGCACTTATTGCCCAAAATGGCAGCGCGCAGTTTTACTACTACCCGGGTAACGTGAAAAGCAGCATTACTATCTATGGGAGCACGGCAAGTTATGGAACTTGGACCTGGAGTTGGGTAGACGGCGGGGGTAACACGGTTTCCGGTTATGCCAATACAGCTACCGCATACGACGGCAATTTGCTGTACGGGCCTCCTCCGAGTTTTCCGCTTTCCACTTCCGGTTACCAACAAATTAGTTGGAGTAGCAATTAGGCAATCAGCTTGGCCGTTAGATATAATTTTATAGAAGCATAACTTTTTGAGTTAATATATGTACGTAATTAAATTGTTGGTTGTTATATACATTGCATTTGCGAGCTCTGTCGCAGTTGGAGATGCCGCCACGTTGCCCCCAAAGAGCGGTGTCGGAGGGCTGCCGCATCGGGAGCCATTGCAGGCTCTTCCTCAGGGGGTCGGGGCGAACATTTCTAATAATATTCAGCAGACTGAGGGTTCGGACCCGCCGGCATCTGCCACGACTGTAGCCCCGATAGACCAAAGCGTGGAGGCGGGCGAAGCAGGAGAGGTGGGCGCGAAAGTTTCTCCGCCGGAGACAGATTTGAGCCCCGGGTTATCCGGTTTGCTTCGAGGGGTGTTGTGGATACTGGTGGTCGTGGGTATGGTTGGTTTTATAGCGTGGCTTCGACGTGCGGTAAATAAGCGCGAGTCTTAATAGTAGTACATATGATAATAAAAAACTTTGATCAATTGGCGAGTACTCCGTTACGGAAACAAGCGTTGCTTATAGCGGAGAGTGGGCTAAAGGCGATAAACACGAACGGCGCTGTACAACAGGCCGTCCGTTTTGATGTTGGTAAGGACAGGTTGACCGTACAGGGTCGCGTGTATGAACTTGCCGGTGTTGAGCGGGTACTGATAGTTGGGTTTGGCAAAGCTGCTTTTGAGGCGGTGGACACGTTGTATCAGATTATGGGTGACCGGATTGATTGCGGGTACGTACTCGATTTAAAGGGTGGTAGCCGAGGGAGTTTAACTTGTACAATTGGTTCTCATCCATACCCGACGTTGGTAAACGTGGAGGCAACTAAACAGATTGTCGAAGTGTTGCAAGGGCTCACCCATAAAGATTTATTGCTTTGTGTGGTGAGCGGAGGCGGGAGCAGTTTATTGTGTTATCCGTATAAGCAGTCATGCGAGGTACAGACCGGTATTGTCTCGGCGCTTATGCGCAACGGGGCGACTATTCGAGAATTGAATACCGTGCGAAAACACATAAGTTTGGTAAAGGGTGGCCAGTTGGCCCGTGCTGCGTACCCGGCCCAAATTGTAAATTTGATATTTTCGGATGTCCCGGGCGATGAGCTTAGCATGGTGGCAAGTGGTCCGACTTTACCGGATACAACAACAATCAC
>JAEUSE010000254.1 GCA_016788805.1 Candidatus Doudnabacteria bacterium | reverse complement strand
CGCCGCCGTCTGGTCAAGCGTCGTGGTGAGGGACGTGGTCCCGTATCGGACGATGAGAGCCACGATTCACCCCTTACGCCGACACCGTTGATCGAACCGGGTTACGGACCATTGCGAGCGATCCACCGCCACCACCGCCGCCTTGACCCCCACCGCCTTGCGGACAACCGCCTCCAAGCCCGTCTGGTGAATTACCAAACACCACGGTCGGGCTACCATAGCCGCTACCGCCAGCATTTACGGTAACGCTAGTTACAACACCATTTGTTAGAACTGCTGTTATGGTCGCGCCGCTTCCGCCGCCGCCACAAATTGTAGCCACCGGCACCGCCGTATAGCAACCACCGCCATTCACTACGACGACCGCAGTCACCGCACCATCAGAAATTGTTACTGTACCCGAAGCAGTCCCACACGTTGCACCGGCGCCGCCGCCAGACTGGTTGTCGTTTCCACTCGACCCGCTTCCGCCGTCAGCTGTTGCACTGCCCCCTCCCCCGCGGGCAATGAATCCCCAACAATTACCGTTATTTCCGCCATTGTTAATTGTGTCAGATGACGCTACAGAAACGCTGCTGGCATGGCAAGCAGAGTCCTTAACGTTCACGTGGCTAATTGAAGCACTACCGGCAAGGTAGAATGTCCACTGTGCGCCATTAGAACTTGAAAATAAATTAATTGGCGAGCCAGCAGTGCCGGTCACAGTCAAAGTTCCATTGAACGTATACGTGTTGCCGTTTGCAAACTGCACCGTCTTCCCCGGAGTTGCCACCGTAACATTGTAGAAACTTGTATTACCGCCGCTAATAGTAACGGTACTGCTGCTATTAAAAACTACCGTGCCGCTGTTAGGGGTAAACGCGCCGCTGTTTGCAAAATTACCCCCCACCGTAAAGTTACCGGAAGGCGCGATAAAGGTACCTGCTGTAAGGGTAAAATCATTTTGCACAACTGTACTATTCGTACCAGTAAAGGTGTTACTCGCTCTGTTGAGCGTCAGGTTGTAATACGTAAGCGCAGGTACCGTGGTGCCGGTCGCGGCGGTAGAGTTAAATGCCACCGTGCCAGTGCTTGGCGTGAAATTTCCATTGTTAGTAAAAACGGTAGAATTTCCCGTTAGGGCCAAGGCACTACTACCGGCATTCAATGTTGCGTTGGTAGTAATGGTGAGCAGGCCGCCTACGGTGACGGTAGGGCTGGTCCCGCCGATTGTCGTTGTTAAACTTGTCGAAGCATCGCCTATAGTTAGGTTGCCCAATGTTATCGTCCCCGCCGTACCGCTACACGCTGTACCACTTGATCCGATGCAGTTCGCTCCGCTCGCACTCGAAAGAATTGTAGTAGTCGCTCCGGTACTCTGAGTAAGGGCCTGGCCGCTGGCCACTTTAATATTTCCGCTGTTCGTATTCGATACATTACCCACGGTAAGCGCGTTTGCACCCATGGCTAACGTACCTCCGGAGA
>JAEUSE010000253.1 GCA_016788805.1 Candidatus Doudnabacteria bacterium | reverse complement strand
CACCCGAAAGAGGGGCAGTCGTGAGGGTATCGGGTGTCCCTGTCTCTGCGGACGCCGTCTTGACCGGCTGGGATGTCTTAACCACATCCACAGCGTCGTCTAACGAGGCGGCAAAGCTACTGCCTGAAATTGAAACAAGTGCAAACAACGCGCACAGAATCAGAAAACCCCCAGGATTGCCAAAAGGCAGTCCTGGGAGCATTTCTTTTTTCAGTTGCCGGTAATATTGTGTCAACATGGTCTTTTATAAGAGCCTTATATTACGGCAATAAAGAGATTACCAGTAGCCGCGGACGCTGCGGTTGCGAGCTGGCTCGCTGCCGCCGCCGGAAGCGGTGCGTGGGGGATCGTTCTGCTGGTATTCTTCAACCTTCGGAATGTAATCCGGGGAAGTGAAGCGGGCCAGCTGACGGGACCACTCATCGTAGTTACCGGTGCTGCTGTTAACGAGGTACTCAGGCTTGTTGCCAAGTCTGACTTCACCGTTGAACCAGGTGTTGCCATCAGCGTCTTCGATGCTGTAGCGGCCATCGGTGGAACCGATTTCACGGAAGTTCACGGTGTTCTCGGAAACAACAGGGATATAGTGCTTGTTGTCGCCTTGCACGAAGTAAACGGCGCGGGGCGTGCGGTTGAGGACCTGAAACGCTACTGCATCCTTGTCACCCGTGTAGATCAAGGATGGAGGATAGGTTGACAGGTAGTTCATCGGCATAACTTTGGCCTGGTAGGTTTTCAGCGTCTCTTCGCTGTGCGCCTGGTTGACCAGGGTAACACCGGCGAGGACACTCAAAGCTAATGCGCTTGCTGTGAGCTTAATTGACTTTCTCACTCTCAGACTCCTTATTGTTGCTATTAACACGACAGATAAAACATTAACGAACACTTGAAAATCTTGAAAAATTTTTAAGACCAAAAACCGTATTTTAAAACTGGGACTTTGAGACCAGCTAACCCGTAACTAATAGGGTAATGCACTCAGGCAATAAACGTCTTAAGAAACTAAACCATAAACAAGCCCAGCATTGACAAAGCATTACAAGATATTAATCACAAACTTAGAGAAATGACGGACGATTACGGCCTTGTGAACTGTCCAGCTCCCTTTAATTTGTGGGGTTGTCGGGATTCGGGGGATTTTTCCCGGTTCTGCCTGCATCATTTACTGGCTTTCCAAATACCGCTAGCCCCTCTTGAGACTGATTTACAAGCAATTTCCCGTGCCGTCACGCAAGCATGGAAAACCTTGCAAAAGGGGGATAGAAACACTTCGGAACTTTAGCAAAAGTCTTCAATTTATTCTTGTGGATTTTGCCTGTTTCCGTTTTGTCTACGCGGTTTTTACCATTTTTACCACCACAAGACACCAGTGCTTTCACACGACCCAAACGGTTTGGATTCGCCTCTACAAAAGCGCCAACAACCAACCAGCCTATCTTAACACCAATTACCAGGGCGGATAACC
>JAEUSE010000252.1 GCA_016788805.1 Candidatus Doudnabacteria bacterium | reverse complement strand
CTCATATAGAGACACTGTCCGGCCATTAAACTGAAGAGCCGTCTCTCCTGTTCGGGTAGCCAGAACTTTTGGCACTCTTACCCGCTTGTTTCGCAGGTAAGCCATTACGCTGTTTTGAAAAGATATATCTTTTGCAGGTACGTCGGCATCCTCAATTACCTTTAAAAGATAAGCCCCTTTGGTAGTAACAACTTTATAGTTTTGATTCTCAATGGTCACGCCTATGTACTGTTTGCGCACCAAAGGACCAACACGGAAGTTGGCTAAAATAGTTTGTATATCTGCTGTGGTTAACAACTTTCGTACCATACTCACATAGTGACCGTTACGTTTCCAGTATCTTTTTCATAATAGCGGAGGGAAGAAGTCGGAAAGCCGGACGACTTTCTTTTTCGTAGATTATTCTTACCGCTACCAGATGCCCGTTCGGACAACTCAATCCCTTGCCCTCCAGCGCGGTGTTCGCGTTACTAATTCTATCGAGGTACAAACGGAACAGCCCACCGTGCCCGTCTTTCTGATAATGACAAATGACGGAGTCACATTGGCGACACGATATTCTTAACAACCGAGAAGCCCCACGCACATGTTTGTATTTGTCATTTTTAAATTTTGACTTCATATAGACTTATTTCTCCAACCGTACAAGCTTTCCCTTGCGCTTCACTATATTTTTATAGTCCCACTGAATTGCTTTTGCTTTTTTAAGCCAACGCTTCAACTCTTTACTATCTATTTCTTCTTTACTGGTATAACGTTTTTCTGCCGCCTTAAAACTACCCTCTGGGTTTAACCCCGGCTCTTCAAACGATTGTCCACTCCAAAACAAAAGCTGCACATTAGCTTTTCGCACAGCATATCCTGCCACGGGGTTACCGTCCAAAAACCATACGGGGTGAGCGTGCCATACTTTACTTTCTGCCTTCGGTAAAGCGGCATCTATTTCTTTTGCAAGCTCAGTGCATATAGCTTTGGAAACTTTATCTTGTTCGCGGTTATACGCAGTAATATCTTTATGCATACATTTACTTTAATTCAACGTTCTTAGCCAAGGTTTTAAAACGGACGCCGTTTGCTGGCAGTACGGTTATGGTTACTGCCCCGGTTTTGCTGGTGTGCATGTCTTGCACTATTCCGGACTTACCCTTGTGAGTACCCGCTATAACTTTACACTTGGCTCCGTTATTTAATTCTTTCTTTGAAGCAGTTTTCATAGTAGTTCCATGGTAACAAAAAATAGTCCCGACTGAAAGTGAAGACTATTTTTATAGAGTTAGGACATAATTTGCATAAAGGCTTTACTGCTTAGATTGCTTATTAAGCACCCATTGCACTGATGGGCTGAGAGGTTTGTCTGTGCGATGCGGGCAGCCCATCCAACAACATGGACGACGCATGCCGCTCTTCATTTTTGAAATAGCTTTTTGTATGCGTATACCGCGCGTCTTTTCCATTTTACCGGAAATAA
>JAEUSE010000251.1 GCA_016788805.1 Candidatus Doudnabacteria bacterium | reverse complement strand
CCTCGGTGGGTTGCTTCTTTTGCGCGCTCTTTAACAGGTTGGTACCCACACCGGACCCGGAAAAGAAAACATAATATGCCACCACACCTACCACAAACACAGCCAAATAAGGTAATAAACTTATAAACGCGCGAATTGCACCGGAAGCAGGTTTAGACTCTTGCGCGACGCCGGCCGATACTGCACTGTCCGGAGCGTATTGACCGGGACCCGGTTCAATACGCGGCACAGCGGATGTGTCTATTGGCTCAGCGGGGTCTATAACCTCTGCCGCAGCGGAAACACCGGAGGCGGAAGCACTTTTTTCATTCATACCTAACAACGCCGCTATTTGTTCGGTTGCCGCAGGGTAAATTTTTTGCATGTCTTGCTTGAGCATATCGCCAAAACTCCACTAATTTAAGTGGTAACATAATAGCATAAAATAAAGGTTTTGTCAATAATTAGACAAAACCTTTATTGCTTCTATTTAAGCTAAAAACAGCTTTTACTGAGGTGCAGCACCGGGAGTCACGGTGATAGATAAAGTCCCCAACCCCCGATATACTTCAAACTGTACGGGCACACCCGGCTTTTGTGCGTACAAAACCGCGTCAGGAAAAGGGGCGGATGCAGTAGAGACGCCTGCAATTTTGGTTATAACATCCCCTTCTTGCAAACCCGCTTTTGCGGCCGGGCCGTTCGGCAAAACGGCCGGTTTAGTGTCGAGCTTCAACACCTGCAAACCGGGGACGAGCTTCTCTCGGTTAGCTGTCTCCTCTCTTCGTATCAAATACGAAAAACCGTATGTTGGTCGGGCCAGCTTACTTCCGTCCGTAAAATAAGCGGCGGTAAACTCTCTCAGTACGCTACCGGCAATAACCGACACGCCGTCCCACAAACCAAGCAAGTTACCGGAAGCCGTAAAGACTGCTTGTCCGGGGACTGCCCCACTCACCGCTTGTAAACCTATTGTACGCGCCGGGACGTCACTGGAAAGCACACTTACCCCCACCGCTTCGGCGCTGGATATATAACTAGTTAAAAAATATGGCTGTCCATTCGCTTCCAAACCGAGCAAAATGGCACGTTGCCCGGCAGCAACTTCATCCGCATTTGCAAAAGAAACCACAGAGAAACCGGCAGCCGTCGTTTTAAGAAGCGCGGCGTTGGTAACCGGGTCAAACGTAATTGATTGCACCGGATGCACCCCGCCGTCGTTGGTGACTATACGCAAGAGCTCCGGCTTCCCCGCGCCTAAAGCGAGTTTAGAAGATAGAAACAGTCCGTCTGCAGACATAACAGCAGCAGCTCCGACCAGTTTTTTCGAACTGTCGGGTGCCACCTCCACTATAGCCGCCACCTTGGTTTTGGAACGATTCAGACCGGCAATGAGGTCGTTTGTATCGTTTACTCGAACCTCTTCCCTGGTATTAATAACCAACGGAGCGCGAGGTTCTACCACGTGATACTTCCGTACCCAATGCCAAGTGGACACCTTGGCG
>JAEUSE010000250.1 GCA_016788805.1 Candidatus Doudnabacteria bacterium | reverse complement strand
GATGAAACACTTCTTGGTGCACATGGTGGAGTAAGCAGTACACTTGTTCACGAGCGTAAAAAGGCGTAAAGAACGGTATGCCGTTTTGACAGTCTATAATAAGGTCAAACTTACCACGGAACCTGAACATATAGTACAGAAAAGCCCAGACGTATACAAAGTAAAACCCACCGCGACGAATAACTTGGACACCGTCAATCACCTCTTCACGGGGTTGCTGACCGTCATTCCCGGAAAACTGAGTCACCTCATGTCCGGCCTCCACCCAACGCCTGGAGAGTTCATGAATATACGTTTCCGCACCGCCGGCGAACAGATGGGTGGTATCTCGCCAGTTAAACACTAAGATTCTTTTAGCATTTGTGCTCAACATTGAGCGTCTTATGTCCAGCGAAGCGATGGGAGCAAACAAGTCGAAAAAATCTGTTAGGTTGCGGAGTATAAAACGGCTATTTTCGTGAAATGCACGCCACGCGCTAACCGCAACCAAGCTGCCTACCCCAAACGCGCACACAACCCAGGTAAGCTCCCAAATGGTCTCGTGAAATATGATCAATCCTACAACCATGATTCCGGTTACTAAAAGCTGGACCCATGCATAGGAGTAATGCTTTCGAGCAACCCGATACCCAACAATAGCATTTGAGAGCGTAAAACCAACCATACCCAGACCATATACAGTCAAATACGGAACTATGCCTACAGCCTTACTACCAAGCAACAAAGGTATGCTTATAAAACCGAGTGGACCAATACCGACAAAGGCCACCACAGACGTAAATATAGTAAGTTTAAATATACGTAAAAATGCATGTCTCGGGTCTGAGCTGGCGCCTTCATGATGACTGACCACAGAGTTAATAAATGTGGTAAGAAGCGAGCCAAACAATACAACCATTTTTCCGGCTAAGGAAAGCAATGCGTATGCGCCTGCCATTTCGGGAGAGAGGAAGTGCTTGGCTATAAGTACATCAATATTTAAAAAGACGGCACTTGCACTATATGAAAGTATGCTCGCCCCAAAAAATTTGTTCGGGAAGCTATACCGTTTGTCCGCCTTGAGTACCTCGGTCTCGGAAATCTGCTCTTGAATAACCTTACCCACATACCAGTCTGTTACTACGAAAGATATGGCAATTGAAGCCGGTATACTCATTGCTATCAGGTCTGTTCGACCCGACCACAAAAACGCAATGGCAAAAATAAACTTCGCCACAGCTTCTACTACACCGGCCACACCAAGAGCTTTGAACGCGAAGCGACCCTTCAGTAACCCGCCCTGCACCGCGGCCATGGCACCAAATAAAATAGCCGGAGAGAAAAACCAAATTAAAATAAAATCATTTACCTTAAAAAACCTACCAATTACCCCGTCGGAAAATACCCACACCAAGCTACCCAAAAACGCAAGGAAGAAAATTTTTCGTAGCGTAATGCGAGAGAACAAAGTTCCTTCATTGTATTGTTTTCTACCTGCCAAAAATGCTACACGGTG
>JAEUSE010000024.1 GCA_016788805.1 Candidatus Doudnabacteria bacterium | reverse complement strand
ATTTAGATAAGTTGATTGAGCGGCGGTACAAGAACTGGTCGTTGGAGAAAATGAACGGCGTATACAATCAACCCGGGAGTGAGAATTGGGTTTTTGCCGCCCGACAAATATTGAGCGATTTGCAAACTATTGAATAACCGTTTTTAAAACCCCCGACTTTAGGTCGGGGGGTTTTCGCGTTAGTATTGAGGCTTGGGTGGAGTATTGGGTTTGGTTTCTGTTTGGGCGGATGGTGTTTGCGTTTCGGGGGTACCCGGGGTGGTGAGGACGTCTTTGTTTTGATAGTACATCATGGGCGGAAGCGCGCGAATGGCGCCGTGGCCGCCGTATCCATAGTTAAACAATTCGTGTTTATACGCGCTCTTAAACTCACCGACTTTTGCACCAAGGCAGAACGTTATGACAAGAATGAGCAAGCCCAAAAGCCAACGCAGTAAGACGTATTTATGGTGTTCGGGGGTGAGGTATACGCGCCGCACATATTGCAGGCGTTCCGGCCGTTGCAGTTGCTACAGGCCGATGTCGTTGAGTCTTCGGACATTTGTTTTTTGGTTTCTCTCATACAAAAAGTTTACTATTATTTGTAGTATATCATATTCACTATCTGTGAAGCCGATATGCAATTGCCGTGGTTAGCTCGAACGTATACACTATAAACAGACATATAAGCTGCCTACATGCAGAGCCAGTCGAATCATAAAAAATTTTTTATCGCACACGCAGTCCGCGTATGCCCTGATGTCGCTCCAACGTACGGACTAGCCATTCGGCAGAATACGGGCGACATGGTCCCGAGCCCCTTCGTGAGGGAGGCCTGTTGTGCGGTGGCCGTATATCAGTTGGAGGTGCGTAGCCGATGAGTGATTTGTTTCAGAGTTTGTTGTCGGAGCTGTTTTTGTACCGATACTTTACTCTTTTTTTGATTAACTTTTTTGCTTCTTTGGGGTTTCCGCTGCCCGCGGCTCCGAGCACCATTGCGGCTGCCGCTTTTGCCAGTCAGGGGTTTTTAAATATCCACTCGGTTCTGGTTAGTGCCATAGCAGGGAACATTTTGGGCGACGTTGCTATGTATTGGTTAGTGCGGCTCTGCGGACCCCGGGTATTGCACTGGTTTGGTTTTAAAAAATATTTAGACACACCCGCTTTTCGCGACGTTGAGTGCACCGTCAATACCTACAAAGCCCCTGTACTCATAGCCAGTAGGTTTCAGGTTCAGGCAACCGGGGTGGTGAATATTATTTCCGGGTTGGCTCGGCTAAACTTTAAGCGGTTTCTTTTTTATATTGTGGTGGGGGAAATACTGCAGGTTCTGGTGTACGCGAGTCTTGGGCATGTTTTTGCCGATAGCTGGCAGGCTTTGTACGCGGTAGTGGGTAAGCTGGGCTGGATTGTCGCGCTGGGTATGGCCGTTGGGATAACCATTGCTTCCAATCGAGTGATTAAGCGGTTGCTGCGTTAGGTTATTCGGAGCAGAAGGCTTTTTAAGTAGTCGCCTTCGGGATAATACAAGTTGACCGGGTGGTCGGCGGCCAGGAGGTGGTAACTTAAAATTTGTACGTTCCGCTTCGCGTCTTTGGCCGCTTGAAAGACAATCTTCTGAAAAAGTTCGCGGGGGATATGTGCCGAACAGGAGCTGGTTAACAGGAGGCCGCCCGGTGGTAACTTTTGGAGCGCAGCTCGATTGAGTTCTCTGTAGCCTCGACTGGCATTCGGAACGTCGCTGGCGCGTTTGGCAAAAGCCGGTGGGTCAAGAATGATAAAGTCGTAGGTAGAGTTGTCCATCCGCTCTAAGTATCGAAATACATCCTCAGTCATTACCGCGCCGCGATCCGACCCAAAGCCATTGAGCGCCAGGTTCTCCCGGGTGAGCAGGCCGGCTCGCGTATCGGTATCGACCGAATCGGCTCGGGTCGCACCGCCTGCAAGCGCATGCAGACTAAAACCGCCGGTGTAGGCAAAGCAGTTGAGAACAGTTTTTTGCCGTGCGTAAGTTTTGACCAGGACTCGCATGTCCCGCTGGTCCAGAAAAAAACCTGTTTTTTGTCCGGCTACTACATCTACCAAAAAGCGTACCCCATTTTCTTGTATGGTTACGGGCATATCGAGTTGCCCGACGAGCCAAGCATCGGCTTCGGGTAGGCCCTCCTTGATTCGGGTGCCGGTTGAGGATTTTTCATAGATGGCTGCTGCAGGAAAGACTTCATGTAGAGTGTCCAGAATAAGCGGCTTGAGCTTTTCCATGCCTAAGGTGTTTATTTGCAGTACCAGCACGGGTCCATAGACATCTACTATGAGTCCGGGTAGAAAGTCGCCCTCCCCGTTAACGAGCCGGTAGGCGGTGGTTTCGGCGGGTATGGTTTGTGCCCGCAACTGTACTGCATTTTTTAGATGGGCTACCAGCGCGTTTTGAGGGTTGGTGGTGTCGAAGTTAATCATCCGACCCACAATCGACCGACCTTGATTAAAGTAACCATGTCCGAGGAATATTCCGGATGCGTCTATAACCGGTAGTAAGTCGCCGTTATCGAATTTTGGGAAAGACGCCACTGCGCCAAGAAAGACCCAGGGGTGGCGATTGCGCGCGTGAACTTCCCGGCCCGGTTTGAGCACTACTGAATTGGTTGCGTTATACATAAGCGAAAGGCGGAATTAACAATGAGCAGCAGCTAGCAAGTTAGCAATTTAGTGGTTAGCAGTTGGCGTGTTAGCGGTTAGGATGGCTTATTCTACACAAATTGTAGCATACAAATTGTCTGATGGTGTTTGGTGGAATCGGCTTGACGGTCAACAATACTGGGTATATATTCATATTATCAGCTATCAGCTAACCCCAAAATTATGACTCGACCGTTGTGCAATAAAAAAATAGGTTTTTGTCCTAGCTGGAAGGGTTATAAGCCTTTCGGGTGCAAACCCTCTGCGCGGCAGGCCGTGGAGATTAGCCCGGCCGAAACAGAAAGCTTGCGGCTTAAGAACATAGAAGATTTAGACCAGACCGCCGCAGCGGCGGCAATGGGGGTTTCGCAAAGCACGTTTCAACGTTTGCTCGCGAGTGCGTACAAGAAAGTTTCGGTAGCTCTCATTGAGGGGCGCGAGTTAAAAGTAACCGAACAGTAGCCATGCATTCATCGTGTATTTTTTATGAGTAATTAACATAAGGTATATGTCTATACGTAAACTTTCCGGAGTGCTTATTGTCTTCACCTTACTTAACGGGTCGTTGTGGTGGGCGGCCACCAGTCAAAGTGCCGCGGTAAAACCGGGTGGTCAGGCTTTGTCCGACGAGCAATTAGGTGTGCTGGCCGTGCGTAGCGTCAAGCCCGCGGTGGTTTCGGTTATCGGTAGCGCGCCGTTGCCCAACCATCACGCGAGGCAAGATACTATTTTTGGAAGCGGTTTTATAGTAAGCTCCGACGGTTACATAGTTACCAATAGCCATGTGGTGAGCAGCGCAAACGCTGAGTTTCGAGTGTTGCTGCTGGATGGAAAAAACTTACCCGCGCGGATAGTGGGTGTGGATACGTATAGTGATATTGCTCTTTTGAAGGTGGAGGGTATAAGTATGGCCACTGTGCGTTTTGGTAACTCGGACGCGCTTGAGACTGGGCAGTCTGTTTTTGCAATCGGTGACGCGCTGGGGAAGTATCAACATACTGTTACCCGGGGTGTGGTGTCGGGCTTAGAAAGAGATGTAAGCTTAGACAGCAGTCGACCCCGATATAAAAATTTAATTGAGACCGACGCGACTATTAACCAGGGCAATTCCGGCGGGCCGCTGATTAACATGTCCGGGGAGGTTATAGGCATGACTACGCTGTTAGAACAGGGCTCGGGGTTGGGTTTTGCTATTCCTTCCAATTATATACAGAGCACACTTGAACAACTCAAAAGTTTGGGTAAGGCGACTCGGCCGTATTTGGGTATTTCTTATGTCCGGGTAGATCAGGCGGTAAAAGCCGTCGCGGGTTTATCGGTGGACGCGGGGGCTTACGTACAAAGTGTGACAGGGGGTAGCCCCGCGGCGAACGCCGGCGTACGAGAGGGCGACGTTATTACCCGCATTAATGGTGAAGCTATCGGGTTGACACAAGAGTTGGATAAGCTGTTGGCTCGTTTTATGAGCGGCGCGCAAATCCTTTTGCGTATCGATCGGGCGGGACAGCAGCTGGACCTGCCGGTTATTCTAGGGGAGTATAAATAATACCGAAGTACGAATATAGAATAACGAATTCAGTGCAGAAAAGACCGGAGAGCAGTAATGTGCTCAATCCGGTCTCTTGGTTGTTCAGGGTCGTACTTAGTTTGTACGAACAGGAATGATGGCGGAAATTAAATTTCTTCCGACCCTGAATTGGTGATTGCCCAAACCGCGAAGAGCGAAAGGGCGGCAATAATGTGCACGCTACTAATGTGCTGTACGACTCGGGTAATTTCCGAGGCGTGCGCGACCATGACCAACATGGTCAAAGCGTGCGGAACCATCCGACCTGCCGAGCGTATGCCGCTCGAGGCAGCTGAGGTTGCTTGGGTTTTAGTCTTTCGACGGTCTACCCACAAAGCAATCAGGATGACTCCTGCTAGGGCGAAAAATATACTCGTCGCCATAGTAGTCCTTTCCTCTCCCGTTAGGGAGTTCCCTCCGTTAATTTTTTGTACACCCTAGTTCCGGTAGGCAAACCGGCTACCGGAACGGCGGGTGGCCTGCAAGTGTACTCCTCCGGTTGACACTTGTCAAGCCGGGCCCGTATAGTATTAAAGACACTAAATATAAACCATGGAAAATATTCGAAATATAATCATTATTGGTTCCGGACCGGCCGGCTTGACGGCCGCTTTGTACGCCGCCCGGGCGGAGTTGCAGCCGTTGGTCATTGCGGGCCTGCAGCCGGGCGGACAGTTGACTACAACCAGCGAAGTGGAGAATTTCCCCGGTTTTCCGGAGGGGATTCAAGGTCCGGATTTAATGGAAAATATGACCAAGCAAGTTAAACGGTTTGGTACCGAAATAGTCATGGACAACGCGGTGTCCGTAGACTTTTCCGCTCGACCGTTGGTGGTCCGGACCGGGACGGAAGAGTATCGGAGTCGAGCGGTTATTATTGCTACCGGCGCCGAAGCAAACTGGCTGGGTTTAGCCAATGAGCAACGGTTGCGCGGTAAAGGTGTTTCTGCCTGCGCGACCTGCGACGGTTTCTTTTTTAAGGGTAAAGATATTGCGGTTATCGGCGGTGGAGATAGTGCTATGGAAGAGGCGTTGTTTTTGACCAAATTTGGTAACTCGGTTACCGTTATTCATCGGCGAGCTGAGTTTAAAGCTTCTAAAATTATGCTCAAGCGCGCGCAGGAGCACCCTAAAATTACATTTGTGACTAACGTAACCGTCGTGGAAGTTTTAGGGGAAGCTACGGTAACCGGGGTGCGAGTGCGTCATAACGATACCGGCGTTGAGGAAGACTTGGCAGTTCAGGGTTACTTTGCGGCTATTGGACACACCCCTTCCACAAAAATTTTTGCGGATACCGGTTTGAGTATGAACGAGAAGGGATATATAGAACCCCAGGAGTTTACACAGACGAATATTCCCGGAGTATTTGTTGCCGGGGACGTACACGACCATCGGTATCGCCAAGCGATTACGGCGGCGGGAGAGGGATGCAAGGCCGCGTTAGACGCGGAAAAGTATTTGGCTGTAGACGAACTGTAAAACCTACCGCATGAAACATGAAGTAGTAACGTTACGCGGTATGGTTGTGCATGGTGATGGATACGGCCGAAAGATAGGATTTCCGACCGCAAACTTGAGTCGGCACGGTTGGGCGCGGCTGCAACGTAAGCCGCGGCTGGGGGTGTGGGCCGGTTGGGTCATGCTTGAGGGTCGTCCGCAAAAACATCGCGCGGGCATCGTTATCGGTCCGCGGGATAGGCGGGGTTTGCCGAAGCTGGAGGCACACTTGTTGGACTTTTCCGGAGATTTGTACGGCCGGCAATTGACCTTTTGTTTGGTTGCGTTCCTGCGGCCATTTCGGAAGTACGCCCAAGAAGCGGATTTAATGAGAGCGATTCAGGAAGATATTAACACTGTTAGAAAAGCAAATATATGAAGTTAGACAAGTCCGGACCGTGGCTCGTGTTTGTAGCGGCTATGTTGTGGGCGAGTGACGCGCCGTTTCGGCTGCACTTAACCAAAGAGTTGCCCAGTAGCCTCATTGTGCTTTTGGAGCATGCGGTAGATGTGCTCTGCGTGTTACCGATACTTTGGTGGAAGCGAGCGGAGTTTGCCAAGTTGACGGGTAAGGAGTGGTTGGCAGTGTTGGTAATAGGTGTGGGTAGTAGCGCGCTTGCCAGTATTGCCTTTACCCAAGCATTTTCTTATGTAAATCCCTCGGTCGCTATTGTGCTCCAAAAGCTACAACCGTTATTGGCTATCGGCCTGGCCGCTGCATTGCTCAAAGAGGTTTTGCCGAAACAATTTTGGATGTGGTGTGCGGTCGCATTAGGTGGGGCGTATGTACTTTCCTTTCCAAAGTTAATCCCGCAGAGTTTTCCCGGAGAGACATTTAATCCTAATTCCATTGGTATTTTATTGGCCCTGACTGCTGCGGCACTGTGGGCCGCGGGAACCGTTTTGGGTAGACTCGTTTTGTCCCGGGCAAGTTTTCAGACAATGACCATGTTGCGGTTTGTAGTAGCGTTCCTCTTCTTACTTGTCTTGAACGCTTGGCAGGGTACGCTTCCCGCCGTTGTCCGTTTAACGGGATCCGATTGGTTGTACGTGGTTATTATTGCTATAACTTCGGGGGTGGTTTCCCTGTTTTTGTATTATCGAGGCTTGAGTCGGACTAAGGCTTCGGTTGCTACGTTGGCCGAGTTGGGTTTTCCGGTGGCCGCGGTGCTCGTTAACTATATATTTTTACACGCGGCTTTAATGCCCGCGCAAATTATCGGTATGACGGTATTGTTGGGTAGTATTTACATGCTCAGTCGGGGACAGCAGCAGGAAAGACAACAGGTCTAGAAAAATTGGAGCATAAAAAAACTGGCGGCTGCCAGTTTTTTATTTATTTTTCTAACTCTTCTATCACTTCTAATTCTTCTTCCGTTTCCGCATTCCGCCGTTTGGGCCTGTCCTTCCTGGCCGGCTTGTGACCGGCAGGCGTCTTTGGTATTTTAACCGCCTCCAGTACTTTGTATTTATTGTTTTTAGCTAACACTTTTACATAGCCAAAATGTTTTTCGAGGAGCGACTCGTACTTGAGAAAAATATTGGCGACAATGCGGGCACTGCCGTGTTCCCGCAGATGGTGGACTGTTTGTTCGAGGAAGAGTTCGACTTCATCGTAGCTGGTGTCGTGTCCTTTGTGAAAGGGTGGGTTGGCTACAATAAAGTGAAACAACTCCGGTAGTTCGGAGTATATGTTGGTGGCGGTAACTTGGCAGTTGGTAAGTTTGTTGGCCTGAATAGTGCCTCGGGCAGACTCTAAAGCTAAGGCGCTGCTATCTGCCAGGGTTACTGTGAGGTCCGGGTGGGCTGCCGCCAGGCTCGCGCCGATGACTCCGCCGCCGCAGCCCCAATCCAAAACTTTTTTTCCTTGCCGGGTTTTTTCCGTGAGGGTGCTGAGGAGTAACGCTGTTCCTTCGTCTAAGCGGCCGTGACTAAACACTCCGGGTAGGGTGCAGACAGTCAGTGCTCGGTTGTGTGGTCCTTCGGCCGCGGTAATAAGCGGCACTTGGTAACTTTTCCACCAGTTCTCTAACGTGAAGGAGTGATGAGTAACATTTTTTTCGGCGACGTAGAGAGCGGAGTGTCGGGCAGCGTCCGCATAGCCCACGGGGCCGATGAGTTTTTCCAAAGTTTTCTTGGCCGACTTTATGCCCGCGTTGTTTTGGCCGATAAGCATGACTTGGCCATTACTCTTCAGCACGCCGCTCACCCAGGCGAGAGTCATTTCTATTTCCAAATCGCTTTTCGGCAGAAACACTACGGCTTGGTCAAATTTTGTGCGGCCCGCGTAGTGAGTTTGAAAGTTTCCCGGAATGTGTTTTTGAATAAATGCTTGGTAGAGACTGTATTCCTGACAGGATACCTGCAGTTTGTCTTTCGGTACGACCGACATAATCTTTTCTATGCTCGCCAACTCGACCGGATTGACCAATAGCAGTTTTTGTTTGATACGCGCAAGGTTGCGTTCCAGTAGTTGGGTGGAAGGATGGTCGGTGTTGCTCATACATATAGTATAACTAACTTTTCTAGACGCACAGAAAACCCTTGAATATGTTACAATTTGTGTAGTTATACGTGTTTTGATCTATTTTGTTTTATTCCCGCCTCTTCGGCGGGTCGCCGAAGAGGCGACCTAATTCCTAATTCCTAATTCCGCGCTTCGCATATGTATGACGTTATTATAATTGGCGGCGGTCCGGCTGGTATGACTGCCGCCATTTACACCGCTCGAAAAAAACTCAAGACTCTGTTGTTGACCAAGCAATTGGGCGGGCAAATGGTCTGGAGTAGCGATGTGGAAAATTATACCGGTTTTTCTATGATTAGCGGCGCCGATTTAACGCTTAAATTTCACGAGCACTTAAATCAAATTACCGAAGATTTAGAGGTAAAAGAGGGAGTCATTGTACAGAGCGTAGAGCGGAACGTAACCTTGTTGCAAGTAACCGATTCCGCTGAGCAGGAGTACTTTACCCGGTCGGTTATAATTGCTTCCGGTAAAGAGCCCCGGCATTTGGGGGTGCCCGGTGAAGAAAAGTTTTTCGGTCGGGGCGTGGCTGTGTGCGCGACCTGCGACGCGCCATTGTATAAAAATAAAGACGTGG
>JAEUSE010000249.1 GCA_016788805.1 Candidatus Doudnabacteria bacterium | reverse complement strand
CACCTCTGATAACCACGACAATGCTTGTGGCTGTCGCTCTTCATACTTTTCATGCCGCAGTGGTGGAATGGTAGACACGCCAGACTCAAAATCTTGTGAGCTTTACGCTCGTGCCGGTTCAAGTCCGGCCTGCGGTACCAGTTTTGTTTTTTATACTTTGCTAGCGTCCCGCAAAATGGCTTCGGCTTCGGCCACGGTGGTTTTTTCTAGTGCTCGTTGGCGCATGTTCCTGGTTGGCACACCTAACTGTGCAGCAGCAAAATCTGCTAAAAATCCAAGCATCGCCCCCCTAGCCGCTGGAGTCGTTCTCGCCAACTAAAACATTCGCGCTCTGGAAATTGGTTATGCTTCATTTTGTTTACCTCGTCAGGTTTTTAGACTAAGTAGTGGCTCTAACCACTGCTTTGCCTAAAACTGTAGTAGCACGGTTTCTGCCTAAGAGCGCTTCAGCGATCGATGCAGCATCCCGGGGTGATTTGTCATGTTGTCTACACCAATTAAGAAATGCTTGCATGCCTTCCTGGAATTCCTCAGAGCCTTGATCGTATAACTCGCATTTCCTGAGTGTTTTAGCTGCAAAACTGTATTCGTCGATTGTTTTCATAAAATCGAGAGCGTCCTGACCAGGTTGGTGTAAGGCGCCGCCTACTGAAGCGTGTAAACGTATCGTCTCTTTTTCGTTAACCGCAACATCCACAGTCTCTATGTCGTCTCGTATGCGTTCTGTCAAACCAGGAATGTCTTCCTCTGTAATGCTCGGTTCTTTACCTGGTAAATCAGACATTACGAGCACAACAAATTCGTCTCCGCTTCGACGATAGACTTCTATGCCCTCATTTTTTCGTAACTTTAGCTGCCTGGCCAGTGCGATCAGACACTCATCGCCTACTTCATGGCCGTATGTATCATTTATGCCTTTAAAACCGTCTAAATCTACAAAAAAACCGGCAAAAGCTGTGCCAGCTGAAATAAGCATCTCTAAGCGTTCGCTAAGTTTGCGTTTGTTGCCTGTTTGTGTCAACTCATCTGATACGAGTTTTTCAGCCAGGCTGTCTTTCTGTGCGCCAAGTTTGATGTTTGCTTCATGCAATCTATCCGTTAAAAAAGCTAGCTCTTCTTGTTCTACTTTCAGCTGCGAATGAGTAAGTGGCGCCTCGTTAAGCTGAGGTGTTCCCGCAACAGGCGCATGAGAAAATGGGTTAAGATCAGGATCATATTCCTTATACTGCTCGGGGGGTAAAGAGTTCATGAGTTAATAATAACATAAAATTGATTAAATAACAATAACTATATTTAATACAAATTTTACCCCTTCGAGCTTGTGTTGCTACAGGTACCAGGCTAAAAAGGTGGTTGTGACTATACCGAGCGTGTTGAAGACGATGTCGGAGAGTGAATTGCGTAAGCTCTCGTGGCCAAAGACTACCCCCTTTCGCATAAGCACAGGCGAGAGCACTAGTATCTCCAGAGGCTCCCATAGCGTTGTGATAATCCATGTTGGCAGTGGTCCTATACA
>JAEUSE010000248.1 GCA_016788805.1 Candidatus Doudnabacteria bacterium | reverse complement strand
ATTTGTAATATATGCCTCGATATTTTTTTGACCGCTCCCACAGCTCTTTAGGGTCTGGGTTGAGTAGCTTGTTTTCTAACTCGGCAAACTTTTTGTCTATGTAGGCTTTTTCTTGTTCGTCCATAAATTTGAAATAATTATTCCTTATAGTGCAGTGTACCAAAAAAATAAGCGAGTTGTCATGGTGTGTGGACAAGTAACCTTGGGCAGTGTGCTATACTCATTATATCCCCCCTAGGGGGACTAGAAAGGACATATGTATGTACAAACCAAAAAATACCCGAGAACGCATAACCCACAGGCTAAAGATTTCTGTGGGGCAGCTTAAAAAAGTCATAGAAATGGTGGAGAGTAATAAGTACTGTATAGATATTCTGCATCAATCTCAGGCGGTGCAGAAAGCGTTGCGGGAGACGGACAATTTAGTGCTCGAGAATCATCTCAATACTTGTGCTGCCGAGGCCATTAAGAAAGGTAGGGGGAAAGAAGCCATTGCTGAAGTGATGGCTGTGGTTAAAAAGTTAAAAAGCTAAAAGATAAATGTATGAATCACGAACATCACCATATGGACATGGGGCAACATGAGATGCACGATAAACACGCGGGGCATAACCCCGATATGTTCCGCGACCGCTTTTGGCTTAGTTTAGTTTTGACAGTACCCGTTGTACTGTACTCTCACATGATTCAAGAGTGGTTTGGTTTTAGCATGCCGACATTCCCTGGTTCAAATTGGACTCCGTTTATCCTCGGTACCATTATTTTCTTTTACGGCGGCACCGTATTTCTGAAGAGTGCTTGGGGTGAACTAAGGGCTCGTTTGCCAGGGATGATGACTTTAATCTCTTTGGCTATTTTGGCTGCATATTTATATAGTGTTGCGACAACTTTTTTTATTTCCGGTTCGGAGTTTTTTTGGGAGTTGGCAACTTTAATTGTGATTATGCTCCTCGGGCACTGGATGGAAATGCGATCGGTGCTAAATGCTCAGGGAGCGCTTAAAGAGTTAGCAAAGCTACTTCCCGATACCGCAGAGCTAATAGACGGCAGGCAGGTGAGACTCTCTGAGTTAAAAGTTGGTGATGTACTTCAGGTGCGACCAGGAGCAAAGATACCAGCTGACGGAGAAGTTGTTGAAGGGGAGTCTGAGGTGAACGAAGCCATGATTACGGGCGAGTCGAAGCTCGTAAAAAAGGTTCCCGGAGGTGAAGCCATCGCTGGAACAGTCAACGGCTCAGGTAGCTTGAAAGTAAAAGTTACAAAAGTTGGAGAATCTACCGCCTTAGCGGGTATTATGCGACTTGTTGCACAAGCTCAAGACTCAAAGTCTCGTGCTCAAATCTTGGCAGACAAAGCTGCATTTTATTTGACCATTGTCGCAATATTCGCGGGTATAGCGACATTTATTGCGTGGTTAGTAGCAGGACGAGGTTTGGGGTTTGCTTTGGAGCGTACCGTGACGGTGCTGATTATTGCTTGTCCTCACGCACTAGGGTTGGCTATTCCGCTCGTAACTTCAATCTCCACCACGCTCG
>JAEUSE010000247.1 GCA_016788805.1 Candidatus Doudnabacteria bacterium | reverse complement strand
TACCCGAAGACCCTGCCCTCGAACGCCGCCTGCAAGACCTAGCTCACCGCCGCAACTTCACCCTCACTAGCCACCAAATAGAACTGACCGGCCTCTGCGAAACCTGCCAATAATGCTTGCTTAGAGCCTGTTCACGATCTTTTTTAAACTGCTGAAAATGCCGCTGAATAGGCCAAAAACAGTTAAGGTTAAGGAGGCATACTTGGCAAGTATGCCGACGAGGCTTTAGCTTTTTTTGGACAGTTCAGGGGTGATTTCGGGCTGGAAAAAAGATCGTGAACAGGCTCTTAGATCTGTATCCAATAGCGACGCTTTGTTACGTTGTCGCATGTAACTTCGTCCTCCAATACACCACCATTTGCCTGAATAACTTTTGCCGATGCTGCGTATGATTTATCACAAGTTACTAGAACCCGCGACATACCTAGACGCTGACAATACTCAAGAGAAAGTCGGAGTATTTCTGTGGCGTAGCCTTTGCGTCGCTCATCGGATGCAACCGAGTAACCGATGTGGCCACCAACCTGCAATAGATGCTCATTCAGCTGATGACGAATCTGTACGACTCCCACTAGTTTACTATCTACGTTTCTATAGACCAGTAGCGTACTAGTACCCCGCCAACCCTATCTTGATGGATAGACCGCCTGCCAGCAGTAGTGCCAGATATATCAGCCGTATGTGAAGTGTACCGGGTAGTACACTGAACATCGGCTGAGGTATCTGGTGCTGCTGATGGTAGGCGAGATGCCTCAGGATAGGGCTGGCGGGGTACTAGCCTGTACCAAACCTTGTGGCACTGTCTCCTCTGGTGAGCATAGTCGTGTGTACGATTAAGCCAATCTTCGAACGACTTTGCCGTAGCAAGCCCGCCTGAACCAGGGATTTCACCGCCCTCATTATGCCCAATAAAGTTCTCACGGAATACCCAGACTTCCGATTTATCGGACTCGACAGGCGGTCTTAATGTGAGAGTTGCTGAGCGCATAGCATACAGTATATTTTGTACCCATTATTATTAAAAGAGCCGGTACTTTCGGCTCTTTTCGTGGAAACTCAATTTCCATGTGTAACTATAGTAAAAATACTCATATAAATCTGTGACCAAAGTTACAGACACCCCAAAATGACAATTTCACATCATTACAGTACTCCATGCTTTAGCATAGTGGACTAGAATATTGGATTGGTAGATAGTTTAGGGTGGAGCGCATTCATTCTCTCGGTTGTTGGACAGCTGTGAGGAGAAGCTATAGCATGGAGCATGGTATGCTGGAAGTATGTTGGACTACTTTTGGCATGGCGTTGTAGGTAGACCCTACCGGTTGCACGTACAGCACCGCGGGGATAGCAGCAAGCCGGTGGTCGTTCTGCTGCACGGCATTGCCGCCAGCGGCGGAGATTGGCGCAAAGTAATCGCCTACCTCGAAACCGACTATCACTGCATAACTATAGACCTGCTTGGCTTTGGCAAATCACCCAAGCCGCAATGGTCACAGTACCGTATGGATGACCACATGCGGTCGCTATTTCACACCATG
>JAEUSE010000246.1 GCA_016788805.1 Candidatus Doudnabacteria bacterium | reverse complement strand
AGCGTTCCGGATTTAGCTTTTCGTTTTTTACGAAGTTCGTGAAAAAACTGGAACACTTCTTCTATGCGGTCTTTAATAGACGAACCAGTCTTCACCACTTCTCCGGCAATTTCCAAATTCCCTTCCACGGTTAAATGTGTAAACACGCGACGCCCCTGCGGCACAAAAGCAACCCCCCGCTCAACCATTTGGTGAGTCACTGGTTTTATCTTTTCGTTCTTCCACAATATACTTCCCTCACGTGCGTCGACCAAACCGAAAATAGCCTTCAGTACGGTAGACTTCCCTGCTCCGTTTGGCCCCATAAGCGCGACAATCTCACCCGGGTGTAAGTCCACACTCACATCGTTTAACGCTTTGAGCCCACCATAGTACGTAGTCACACTCTTTAGTTGTAAAATTGGTTCGGACATGAATACAGAATTATGAATCTAGAATTATGAATTATGGATATTTGTCATTGCGAGGCCTTGCGCAGCAATCCCGGACTACAATAGAGGAATTTAGATTGCCACGTCGCTCGCAGACTCACTCCTCGCAATGACAAAATACTATTCACCAAGGTAGGCTTCTACCACTTCTCGCTTTTGCAGCACAACTTCCGGGTCACCACTTGCCAGCAGTTGCCCGCTGTCCAACACCAGCAGCTCATCTGAAAGCTCCCGAATAAGTACCATGTTGTGTTCTATAAGCACCACGGTTTTACCTTGAGTACGTAAGTCTTTAATAATTTGCTTGACCAGTTTTATAATTTCCGGAAACAACCCGGCAAACGGTTCGTCAAAAAGTATAACCTCCGTATTCATAGCCAGCGCCCGAGCAATTTCTAAAAGCTTCCGCTGTCCGTAAGATAAGTTACCTGCCAGTTCGTGTCGCTTCTGCCACAAGTTCACCTGCTCAAGCAACTCCCGCGCCTTTTCTTCGTGCAAGGCTGTGTGCCGCTCAAACAACGCAGCAAACACTCCCCGCTCCGTGAGGGTAAGGAGCACATTATCCAATACCGTCATCTGGTTAAACAAACGCACGTCTTGGAACGTACGAGTTACGCCGTATACCGGCACATCGTACGGCTGTATTGTTTCAAGTTCGACTCGCTCGTCCACCACCACTGCACCACTATTAAAACCTGTCATACCGGTTAAAACATGCACCAGCGTAGACTTGCCCGAACCGTTGGGGCCAATAATACCGGTAATTACGCCTTTCTGAATGGACACGGACAAGTCGTTCAGCGCTTTCACGCCGTCATAGCTTTTAGTAAGATTTTTTACCTGCAAAATGTTCATATTAAAATTTATACTTACCCATCAAACCTTCAGGCTTGTATAACATCAATAAGATAAGCAACAAGCCATATAAAAGATTACGCATTTGTCCCGCAATCTCTGAAGGCAAACCAACAAAACGCAATGCTTCCGGCAACACCACCAATAGCACGCTTCCTAAAATAGAAGCCCGGAAGTTAGCCAATCCGCCCAATATAACCGCGGAAAGTGTGGTAATTGATTCCAGGACCGTAAAAGTAGCAGGGTCTATATATGTTAAGTACGCC
>JAEUSE010000245.1 GCA_016788805.1 Candidatus Doudnabacteria bacterium | reverse complement strand
GTAAAAGTTCCTTTGATACCTTTAAGGACTGGTTTTCTGACTACGTAAACGCGCGCGCCAAAACACACGCAAACGTAAAAGTGCTCTATCCAGATGTGCCTTGGGCAAGAGAACACAAAAAACTCGAAGCAGTACATAAGATTAAAGTAAAGTGGCTCCCACCGGGCGCGAAATTTGTAAGCAACCTTACCATTACTCCTAAAAGAGCCTTCATACACAACTTCGACGACCCCATGATTGGCATAGTTATAGAAAATAAAAACACCATACAGGTGTTTCAGCAAATGTTTGAGGTTATGTGGGCCGCAGGCAGAGATTCGTAGCTATTCAGCCGTGCTATTTTATTGCCTCTGCGAGAAGACTGCCAGAGGTTTCCTGAGTAATAACTGGCGTTAAACCAGCATTGGCGAATAATTCTTCTAAGTCGCGCTCTGTAAAACGACGGGAGTAAAAACCTTCGTCAGTTGTTACGGCATTGCCTTGATCTTGTATGTTAGTGAGATTCAATCGGCGATAGTTTATCAATTGCGCTTCTCTTAGTTCTTGGACATTCGCAAACACATGTACGGCTATCAAGCCACCGGGTTTCGTAACTCGAACCATTTCCTTGATAACCTGGGCTTCTATACCTGGCATATTCCCCAAGCTAGAGTTGAGACACACTGCAGCCTCAAACGTATCACTAGGAAACTGTAGTTGCTCGGCGTGCATATTATATAGTTCTACATGGGGGATGTGACCCACCTTCCTGCGCGCTTCGGATAATTGTGTTTCACTAAAATCTATCCCTGTTACCCTTCTAGATATTTTACTAAGCTCTTCTACTAGCCGGCCGAACCCACAGCCCACTTCTAATACGTCTTTACCATGAGGCAATCTTTGCATAACATAATCCACATCTGCCTGGACCACAGCTGCTATTAAAGGAGGTGGACTTCCCGCGCGATTACCCAACACCATATCGGCAAAGTTAAAATCGTCATAAAACTTTTTGATGTTCGTGGACATAATCTGCTTATAATATCACTATATTATTCTGCTTAAGCAGTTCTAATTTCTGCGTGTAGGCAATTCTTATTTTATTCACTAGTACAAGCTGCTTGCCGCTCTTTTGTTCAGCCTGTTGTTTGGTCCACCGGAGCACGCCTTTGGTGTGCTCAAGCATAAAAAAGTGCAGGCTTGCTTTTTCATCTTCGGTAAGCCTGTGGTGCTTTTGATACTCGGCAAAAAAGATGGGAATGTATTTTAAGTTTTGCTTTGTTAAAAACACTAAAGCAAACGTGGCGAGGTCGTTCACTAGATAACCCCAATGCATGTTGCTGAAGTCTATAATGGCAGCTACCTTGTCCTCCTTCATAAGGATATTATCCGTACCCAAGTCGGCGTGGATAAGCATGCTGCGGAGTATTTTACCTCTCACAAACCCTTGCGCCTTGCCGGAGTAGTAAGAGTTATGCTGCTTCTTCTCCAACTTGTAGTCCAGTAACACCATATGCAACTTGGCTATTTCTTTGGCTATAGATGCAGTGTTATTTTTGGAAAACTTTGTTATGTGTGTACCTTCTACAAACT
>JAEUSE010000244.1 GCA_016788805.1 Candidatus Doudnabacteria bacterium | reverse complement strand
TATATAAGCAAAACCAGGTATCCCCCCAGCAAAGCGGCCCAAAAGACCACCAGTACCCAATATAATATCTGACCAAAGCGGTGTTGGGCAAATGAGCACACTTCCGGGGACATACCAGCTGTGCACGCGTCCAGTTTGAGCAAAGCGGCATAATGAACCGGCAAGAAGACGGCTACACATGCTAAAGCTAGACCACCCAAAGCATACACCGTGTCTGTACCAAATACCGCCTGTTGCCAAACTAAACCATGCAAGCCAAACCCAAACATCAACACGTCAGCCCCCACCACATAAGCAAATAGCCGCCGAACCTCCGCCGCCCGCCAGTAACCAACCGGCACCTCTACTATCTCTTTCCGAGTTTCCACAATGGTCCGCTCACTCCACGCAGCCGGACCGCTCAAGTCAAAATATATAACTCCCAAAATAATCCCCACCGCAGCGGCAAGGAGTAACAAACGGCTATCCAGAGACGCCCCCAACTCCAAGGAGTTCGGCATGCCATGCAGCCAACTATGCAAAACGCCTAAAAACAATATCAACACCGCCCCGGAAAATACAGACAAAGCAAACCGCTGAAAACTTATTTGTTGATGTTTGTTAAAAATAATTAACGCCATGAGCTCAGTTTAAGTGGGTAGGTCAAAAAGTACTGACTCTTCTTTTTTTATGCTGTCTAAAATCACCTCCCAATATTTTCGAATAACTGGAGAAACGGCAACCTTATCTGCTTTTGCTTTCGCAATCATCTCTTGTGTTATCCCTAACTCGCGCCAGGTTCTGCCACCATCTAGATAAATATTGGTCGGCGGTAATATTTTATCTAGCGCGTACACAAGCCTACTTTCTTCGTCTACCAAGTGCTCGTAGCCTTGTATAGCTTCGTGCAGTTCACCAAAGTCCGCGAACTCCGCCCGCAACCTTTCTGCTGCCAGCCGTTCGCGTTCGGCTTTGCTTGCATGCACCGCTGCGTCTGCATCGTGTGCGAACGTATCACCCGCGTACACCTCTACCAAATCATGCGCCAATGCATACATAAATATCTTGTCCAACCTCAACGGCAATTGCTCTTTTTGCACAATGTACCAGGCGATGAATGCCAGTTGATAACTATGCTCTGCGTCGTTTTCCCAGCGATCCGACCCTGTTACGTGTAACCGACGCTCAATGCGCTGAAACACATGCGTCAGCCGAAATATCTGTAGTAAATTAGAAACATCAAACGAGGCTCGATTAGACATGGCTGTATTCCTGCGTCATTCGTATGCGTTACAACTTTTGGACGGCCGTCCAAAAGTTGTAACAGGTGATTATAATTTAAATAATCTGTAAGCGTTGTCGGAGGTGCGTTGCGCGACAGACTCCGGAGTACACTGCTTCCATTCGGCAATCTTTTTAGCCACCTCCGCCACATATGACGGCTCATTACGCTTGCCTCGATGGGGTGCGGGAGCCAAATAAGGCGAATCCGTTTCCAGCACTATACGCTCTAATGGCACACCTGTTACCACTGTTTCCATATTACCAGTTTTATCGAACGTAATAATTCCATTGAGGCCGATATATCCACCCAACTCTATAAA
>JAEUSE010000243.1 GCA_016788805.1 Candidatus Doudnabacteria bacterium | reverse complement strand
GTGCTGAACTCGCTTCGGGCTATGCCATGACGGATTTGAAACTTTGGGACAAACTGCGTGTATCGGCTGGTCTACGTCTGGAAAACTATAACATGACGGTCAATAGTTTTTACTTCGGCGGCCAGGAAGTAAACACGGTGTTGAACAACAATGACCTGTTGCCTTCCGCGAATTTGACTTACGCGCTCAACGAAAAGCATCAACTGCGTTTTTCAATTTCCAAAACCCTGAGCAGGCCCGAATTCCGTGAACTCTCGCCTTTTGCCTTCTACGACTACGAGGAAGAAGCCTCGGTGCAAGGCAACCCGGAACTGGTGCGCGGTACGATTTTTAACTACGACGTTCGGTACGAAATCTATCCCGGTGCCAATCAACTGCTCAGCGTCAGCCTGTTTTATAAAAAATTCAACAACCCCATCGAGCGTAATTTCAGCAGTTCGGGGGGCGGCACCACGAGCTTTGGTTTCCAAAACGTAGCGAGTGCAGAAAACTATGGGGCGGAACTGGAGGCTCGTAAAAACCTCGACTTCCTGGGTTCCTGGGGCGAAAACCTGCTGTTGTTCACAAACGTGGCGTTTATCGGTTCCACCATTGATTTGACAAATGTAGATTCCTACGACCCGCGTCGCGCCCTGCAAGGACAGTCGCCATACATCGTAAACTCGGGTTTGACGGCCAACTTGCCTAAATGGGGCCTGGGCGCTACCCTGGCGTACAATATCATCGGCGACCGCGTAGCGTATGTGGGCACCGACAACTTTGCCGACATCTACGAGCGCCACCGCAACCTGCTCGATTTCTCGGTGAGCAAAAAAATAGGGACCCGTGGCGAGGTGAAATTGACTTGGGGCGATATTCTCCGGCCTGATTTCATCTACTACCAGGACAACAATGCTTCGCATAACTACGAGCCAGAGTTGGACAACCTGATGCAGCGCCGCAAGTTTGGCAGCACGGTGACCTTGGGCCTGGGATACCGGTTTTAATGACTTGATAAAATGATGCAGTGAAAGAGCGATGAAGTAATAACACGATCCAAATCACTTCATCACCCAATCACCCTATCGCTTCATAAAGAATTTTGGAGACAGATTTTAGTAGTTGAAAGGTTAGGAACTTTACTACGAATGCCCGGACGACGCAAGTTGTCCGGGTTTTTATTAAACCTAACTTCATACTGGCTTAACGTCTTTGCAATCAATAGGTTAGACTTTTGTACCGGTTAGCAATGCATGATAAAACAGCCCGCGCCCGTGACAATTCTCTCCTGCTTTTGCTTGTCGTTCAGTTCGCCCCGATTTGGCGGGGGCATCCTTTTTTTTGAGCAAAATACTTTCCCGGCGCGGGCTTCCTTTTGTTTGAAATCCAATCGCAATAATGGCCTCCGCCATCGGTAAATGTTTGAAAATGAAACGAGAACTCGACATTGTTGTAATTTCTGACGTGCATCTCGGTACCTACGGTTGCCATGCCCGCGAGCTGCACAACTACTTGAAGAGCATCGAACCGCGCACCTTGGTGCTGAACGGCGACATCTTCGACATGTGGAATTTCAAGAAGAGTTTTTTCCCAAAAGAACACATGGA
>JAEUSE010000242.1 GCA_016788805.1 Candidatus Doudnabacteria bacterium | reverse complement strand
TAATGTTTTATATATTGACTATAGCGGTTATTTATTGTATAGTATTGTTCGTAAACAAACCCTCAACATAAACGCAAAATCATCGAATGGAGGAAAACGATGAAAGTTCACAGCTTACAGAAATGCTTATGGCTTAGTTTGGCTTTGACCGTTGCGATAACTTTAGGTTTCGCAGCATACAACTACCGAACTGAAAGCCGTGAGCGAAATCAACGTTACTATAAACACCTTCCCCTACTTAACCCGCTGCTTCGTGTCGAGTTGGGCGAGAAACTTTCCCAGGCGCTCTGCGGAGATCTGCCTAGTTCGTACAATCTGGCCATACTCGAGCGAGAGGCTCGTACGTACAGGCAGGCTATGGAGAGAAACGCCAACTTGGACCACGAGGTAATTCCGCCCGAACTCTTGGAGCGCACCAACGC
Source organism: Candidatus Doudnabacteria bacterium (assembly GCA_016788805.1). GTDB lineage: Bacteria > Patescibacteriota > Doudnabacteria > UBA920 > UBA920 > JAEUSE01. The sequence continues at coordinate 1,168 of JAEUSE010000242.1, read as the reverse complement.
CCTCCGTTCACCGTCAGCGATTGATGACGGACTGCTGCAAATTCACCAGACGCTCATTCGATTGGGGCGTCTAAACATGGGCTATTTGGATGCCCAGCGTCAACTTGCAATGTATGGTCCGTTCAATTATATGTCGGATTCAATGGCAAGATATCTTGCCGGCGAAATTAACTCGAGGAAAGTTTCGGTATGGGGTGTGTATTTACTGATAGCTGCGACAATCTTGTCAGTGTTCATGAACTGTTGCAGATTTGTCGAGCGTCGGATAAATCCATTTCTCATTTTCTTTTTACCAGGGCTTCTTCTGGTTAATTCCGGCGGCGCGGGGTTCGCGCCGCAGTTTGTGAAACGGTGTAACCCGGTTACAGTCAGGCGGAAGGCGTTGCGGAACGCCATGGGGTTCTTTAGTGCTTTATTTTCTTTTTTGGGGATTAGTGCGAAAACATTTGCGCAAGACCAACAAGAGAGAAATGAAACCACAATTAATCACCCCGCTTTAGTAGTGAGTAGTCCGGCTAAACCTACGTGGAAATTTAACTGTACCGTTTCGGCGTCGAGTCAGTTTCATGCAGGCTTAGACGCCGCGATATTCTACCCGGGCCCAGTTACCGCGCTTTCTTGTACGGCTAAGCGGGCCGGGCTGTTCATGGGGACATGGATGCAGGCACCCAGCCTGAGCGCGGTTCCCGGGAGCACCGCTCAAGAAATTGACTGGTTTACCGGCTTCGGTTCACGCGCAGGCCCGGTTAAGATTACGCTTACTCTAAACTATGCAAACCCCAGTCCAATTCTCAAAATTGGTCGGGGGGATGCACTGCTTGCTACGCTGCAAGTGGATGCAGATGAGGAAGCGGTTGGCCGACTCAAACTTACCCCTTTTGCAAGCGTTGTGTACGCAACGCCGATACGGGGTAATAAACCAGGTAAGGGTTGGATTGGATCAACGGGATCCAATTACAACATCGTGTTGCATAACGCTTGGTCAGTTGGTGGCCAAGTCAAAGTCATTCGCGACTTTGGGGCCTTCGGGTTCCCAAAAGCGTATCTCGGATATGCCTCAACGGGCTTAATTCGAGACCTCGGAAGTGGGGTTACGCTTACATTACCTAATGTAGTTGCGAGCTCGCCGTTTACGGCGGGCTCTAACCGAAGCACCTATGTAACAGTA
>JAEUSE010000241.1 GCA_016788805.1 Candidatus Doudnabacteria bacterium | reverse complement strand
TTGTAAATGAATAAACAATCGACACATCGGCCAATTGTTACGAGAAAACTTATTGCTCTTATTACCAAAAAGGGCTTTTACAATGACAAGGGTACGAAGCACGGAAAATATACTAGAGATACAGACGACCACAAGATAATGATACCTCGGCATAAAAAATTAAGCCCTGGTTTGTCGCAGGGAATATGTGATGACTTGAAAAATAAACATTCATTTACAGATGAAGAAATAATGACTCTATTTTAAATTTTATCAAATGTTGACTATAGTCATGGTTGGGAAGGCGTGGTTAAGGGTGGCGATGCGGTCGAGGGAGCTTGTTTGGGATGATTGGGCGTAGGCTGCAATGGAACTTCGGAGGCTGGGCGTCAGGGTTCTGGTTTCGGAAAATGTGGCGAATTCGGTCGTGTCGACCAGTTCCCAAAATGCTTTGGGTAAACCATTGTGATTATTTATGGTTGTACCCATAAAGCGCTCAGTTAGATACCTGCTGTACAGCTCCAAGTTTGAAGGATGAAAATAGGCAATGTACACATCTGCATACGGCTGCAAAAAATCTTGCATGGTTTCGACGTGGGCTATGGCGCCGTCTATAACTACCGGCGTACCGACTTGCGTGTGCTGGTCAATAATTTCACGAGCTGCACGTATGAAGTCTGCAATCCAATCTAGCTTATTGCGGTGCTTATACACTTCGAGGAACACTGTGCTTCGTTGGTTAGCCAAATCTCGCGGTACTAGTACCGACTGCACGACTATGTCATCTAAATTTATGACTTCATAGCCAAAATCAGCCGCAATTTTTCTAGCAAAAGTTGACTTACCGGTAGAAGTCTTGCCATTTAGATATACAACCCGTGGCTTACTGGTTGCAATTGATGAATATAGCTCGTCTACTGTCATATATCACTAAGTGTAAACCACCCATTATTTGTTTGTAGGCAGCCTGGTCTATATAGCGTGTCGTCAGGTTTTCTTGGAAGTTTTGCTGTTGCAATAAGCGCACGGCCAGCGTGCACTTTTCGGGCAATGCATCGGGGCTGAAAAACCCTAGATCGCTGCACTTTTCAGCCTCGCCGATTGCAGGCGTACCTTCCCATTTTGCCGCCTCGAACACAATGTTGACATACGGTTCATCGACGTAGTTTTGGCTCAGATGAATGATGTGCAAATCTTCTTCGCGGCAGGTCAGCGTCGCTTCCTCGGCCAGCTCGCGCACCGCAGCCTGGGTGAATGATTCATCACACTCTGCGTGACCGCTCGGGAAATCGTAGTAGCCAGGCAAAAACTCGGTGTCGGCACGTTGCTGTAGCAGTATCTTGCCTTCGTCGTCACGAACAATGACGAAAACAGCTATACGGAATACCGGTCGGTCTATGCTGCTCATTTGGTGTCGCTTGGAAGCGGGAACTTACGTGAAAATGCGATGACTTCGTTGTGGATGGCAGCCAATTTTTTATCGTCCTCGCGATTGTCTATAGCTTGCTTCATCCATTCGGCGATCGTGACCATATCTTTTTCTTTAAGGCCGCGAGTCGTGATGGCCGGCGTACCCAGGCGTATACCGCTGGGGCGGAACGGCGGCAATGTGTCGTTGGGCACTG
>JAEUSE010000240.1 GCA_016788805.1 Candidatus Doudnabacteria bacterium | reverse complement strand
ATGATTCCGCTGGGACTTTTAGTGGGGGGGCCGGAGACAGCCGTGATGCTCTTTATGGCTTTTGGCTTAGGCGGTGGGGTAGCGTTGGGCTTAATTCTGACGAAGAGACGAAGTTTTGGTCAGGTGGTGCCCTTTGGACCTTTTTTGATTGCGGGAACGTGGATAAGCTTATTATGGGGTGAGACTCTTTTTTCTAGTTACTTGCGAATGGTGGGCTTATGAGAATTTTAGTATTACTGTTTAAGTTAGTTCTGATTTTGGGAGTGGTAGCCGCAGCGGCATTTTTTATCAGCCGAGAAGCTTTACTCTTAATTGCTTCCCGCCAAATGGTTAGTGAGTTAAGAGAACTCCAGCAAACTGGTAAAACCAAGGATGCTTTTAATCGAAACTGCCGAGTTTCGACTACCGCCGAAGCAATCCCCGCCACTGTTCAGAGTGTCGAACTCGCCTTTTTGAATGAGTCACAGTTCCAGTTGCAGTTACTCTGCAGTAATTTTAGTTACCAGCCAGTCGCTATTAGATCTGGCACTTTGCCCCGGTTTGTAACTAAAGCTCCCGGCAGCGGTGGCTTTGTCTGGTCCAGTGAAGTGCCCACCAGTATTACGTTAAGTATTTGGGGTCGGTCACAAACTATCACGCTCAACAATCAGGACATTACTGTTTCTTCCCAAGGCGCTGACCAAGCGGTAGCCACCTCCACCTTGAGTCCACTAACTCAATGTACTGGTTACGGTTTTCAATGTTGTCAGGATGGTTCGCAAGTGGGGGCTGGTGAACAAGCACCCAATGTGTTGGACTGTCCTCGCTCGTGTTTTTCTCAGTGTCCAGCCCGTCCGGTGGTTTTGACCTTTAACACCCAGCCTTTTTACAATTCACAAACTCGAGTGGTCAATGTCATGAGTGGCGAAGTTGTCACGTTTAGTTACGTGGTAGAGTTGAGTGGCAGTGACCTGCAACAAGTCAAATTAATCTTGGGTGATGGTCAAGAATTGACCAGCTTGCAAACTAAGGATACTCTGACTCATACTTTCTCCTGTAATCAACCGCTCTGTACCTATCAAGCGAAGTTAGTGATTACTGATACAGCTGGGATGACGAACGTCGACTCCAACCTGAATCAAGTCACCATCTCGGTCAGCGGTGGCTAAGGGCTAGTCAAGGCCTCGTAAACTCGCTATGATGAAAAATATGATCAAAGCTTTTCAAAATGGTTACACCTTAGTTGAGTTATTAGTGGTGATTACCATTATTGCTTTGTTGACCACGATTGGGGCGTCGGTCTACTCTACTTCCCAACGCAACGCCCGCGATGCGGCTCGGCGCGCTAGCATTAAACAAATGCAAAGCGCTATGGAACAGTACTACTCCACTAATGACAGTTCCTATACCGATGGCTGTACAGAATTAGATACGTTAATTCAAACCGGAACTCCCACCGATCCCCAAACTAAAGAACCTTTCGATTGTGTGGTCAGTGGCGGAGGGGCAGATTACTGTGTCTATGCAGTCTTAGAGAACGAGAATGGCAACTGTGAAGTCAGTGGTGGCAGCTGTAGCTATGTGACTGACGCTAGTGGGACTCATTTTTGTAGCACCGCTTTACAG
>JAEUSE010000023.1 GCA_016788805.1 Candidatus Doudnabacteria bacterium | reverse complement strand
CATGTAGAGCCACCTACCGTCAAAATGACTTTCGGCGTAAACAGCTCGCCGTTCGCCGGCAAGGAAGGCAAACTGGTTACGTCCCGTAATATTCGCGACCGTTTGTAGAAAGAGTTAGAAACCAATGTGGCGCTCATTGTGGAAGATAACGACCAAGGCGACACGTTTCTAGTCTCCGGACGAGGAGAATTGCACTTAGCCGTGCTCATAGAAACCATGCGACGCGAAGGTTTTGAACTTCAGGTTTCGCAACCCCAGGTTATTTTTCACGAAGAAAACGGAGTTAAAATGGAACCGTACGAAATGGTTACAGTGGATGTCCCAAGCGAGTACCAAGGAACTATTATTGAGGAGATCGGCAAACGGGCCGGCACCATGCTGTCCATGGACACCGCCCCGAACGGCGACGTACACCTCGAGTACAATATGCCCACCCGCGGCTTAATCGGCCTTAAAAACCTATTGTTGACCCGCACCCGCGGCACGGCCGTTATCAACAACCTATTTGACAGCTACAAACCTGTCCACGACATAGACTCTCACACTAATGACCATGGGTCCCTCATCGCTTCCGAACCAGGTATCTCCAACGCTTATGGTCTTAACAACGCCCAGGAACGTGGGGTTATGTTTATCGGCCCGGCCGTAGAGGTATACGAAGGTATGGTGGTCGGACAAAACGCTTTGGACAACGACATTGAACTAAACGTCTGTAAGACCAAAAAACTCACCAACATGCGAAGCAGCGGTGCGGATGACGCCATTATTCTCGTCCCGCCCCGCCCGGTCGAACTGGACTTTGCCATGGAGTACATCGGCCCGGACGAATTGGTAGAGGTTACCCCAAAATCCATAAGAATTAGAAAACGAATCTTGAATGCAGGCGATAGAAAACGCGCATCTCGATAACTCACCTTTACAAAAAGCCCGCCGTCGTAACGGTGGGCTTTTAAGTTTCATTGATTGACATATTTTATCAATTAATCGTTTTGTCTTATACGCTTGGCATACTACTTCGCGTTTTCGAACTTGGCGTTTCGATACTGTTCCCAAAGCGGCAACCATTTGTCGCGGAATACGGCAAGCAAGACCGTGTCCACGTAGCCTCCGTTCTTCCAATAGTCTTGAATGAGCCTCCCCTCTTCCACATACCCACACTTGGCCGCGTATGCGAGGCTGCGCCCATTGAAGTTGTAAACCCGGGAACGAATCTTTCTCAAGTTGAGTACGTTAAAAGCATAATCGAGCAAGACCATTTTTGCGTCTGTGCCGTATCCGCCTCCCCAATACTCAGGTTCGCCAATTACCGTGCCGGTCGTGGCGGTGCCACTATGTTGGCTTATGTCGTGTAAGCCAATACTGCCAATCAAACGTTTATCCTCCAAAGTCTCTATCCCAAAGACTTTATGATTCTGACGCTTTGGCAAGTTCTCCAACCACTCCCGTTCTTCGGCCAGACTCAATGGCGGGTTGCGTTTAATAAATTGAGTAACCCGAGGATCGTTCATCCACTTACACAAAGTTTCGGCGTCGCTCATTTCGAACAAGCGTAGACAAACCTTGTGGCCCAAAGGGAACCCAACCTGATTTACTGCATCCGATGCTAACATAGTCTTTTCCTCCAATATTAAATTTTTTGTATCAAGACAACGCAAAGCAAACAAAAATGCCTTGGCCATCTTGCCAAGGCAACTCTTTATTGGGGAATTAAAAATTTTTAAATCCTAAACAAATGCCCAAGCAAAATAACCACCCGAACTTTGTTCTGGGCAGTGGAAAAACACACATTATGCTTGGAAATATAGAATTTATCCATATATTTAAATAATATGATGTATTATACTATAAAACTTACATAAACGCAAGTATGTAAAAAGCGACCCATGGCGGGCCGCTTTTACCATTTGCTAGATTACTGAGCGGTGTTGGCAGTGCCGGTGGTGGTTGTGCCTGTCGCGGTGGCTGCCTTAGCAGTATCCTGGCAAACTTTGAGCGCCGCTTTCTTTGCATCAAGCGCGGCTTTTAGAGCGGTTTTGCGAGTCTCTAACGCCGTTTTACGAGCAGCCGCAAACTTGTCTTGGGCAGCCTGCTTAGCGGTAGCATCTTCTCCGGCAGCGGTTAACTCTGTCTTAAGCGTTTCCCGTGCCGTTTTTAAAGCTGTTTCATACGCAGCTTGCGCGGCTTTATTGGCAGTTTTAAAAGTACCTTCCGCAGTTTTTTTACATTCTTTCAAAGCTTGGGCTGCGCTAGTTTTTTTCTCTCTATTTGCCTGCTGCTGTTGCTTACGCGCATCAATTTGAGCTTTGCGGTCCAAACGGGCTTGTTCATTCTTGTGGTCTTGCCCCTCGGCGGCTTCTCGCTGCTCAAGTCGCTTCACAAAAGCATCCGGTAAAGATGCACCTGCCCCTCCGGCCGGTTTTTGAAACTTACCGGTAAAGTCCCCCAACACACTCGGATACCCTGGCACATGTATCTGACTCACTACACATGGCTTGTGAGCGGCCTGAATAGCGGCGTCTTTAATCTTTAAGGCCTCGGCGTTCGCTTTTTGCTTAGCCGCCTTGGCCGCTTTCACGCTTGCCTGAAACTTTTCCCTGGCTGATTTCATTGCCGCGGCTTGTTGCTCCTTCGGCAAAGCGGCGGCGGTTTTTATGTCCGCATTCAAAGTAGTTCGAGCCATTTTCACGGACTCGTTGTAGGTTTTCTCGTTCAGTTTGACCGCTGTCGAAAATGCTTCGCGAGCGGCTTTACTTTCTGCTCGACACTTGTCGAGTTGCTTAATCCGCTGCTCACGCAACGCCCGTGTTTGCGCTTGAGTCTCTGTGGAAGCAGCGGAACCGCCACCGGGAGCATCTTCTGCGCGAGCAAATTGGGCAATGCCTGCAAAGGCCACTACCGCCACCATACAACCAACAGCTAACTTGTTTATTTTTGTCATTGATTTCTGAGCCAACCGCACCGGGTTGGCAGCTAATTACTTAGTACCTATATTGTACCATATAGAATTCACAGTTCATCTTATATCGCCTGGGCAAGCACCAACTCCAATACAGCTCGCGCCGGAGTATTTGTGGTCTTTAACTCAAGGTCCAGACTTTCCAATTTTGACAAAATGCTCTGCAACACCTCAGGCCGAAACCCATGCACATGTTTTTTTAACACGAAAATCCGACCCGGTTTCCAGCCCGTTAAAGTCACAATTTCTCCTTCGGTCATCCGGCGACGCAAAGCATCCTGCAAGAGCAACAGACTCCTAAATTGTTCGGCTAACAACCCAACTAATTGCAAGGTACGGGTGGTCTCATCCCCCCCTTCTGCTTGTGAGTAATACCGCGCCACAGTCTGATACACCTGCTTCCGATCCTTACGAGCCAACGCGTCAGACACCGCCAAACCAACCACAACCTGCTCCTCCGGCACCAGCTGCTCCACCGCCGCACGGGTGACCGGATCACCGTTACTGTACATAAGTAGCTTATGCAACTCTTGGCTGAGGCGTCCCAAGGACGCCTCCTTAACCTGTCCCACCGGACCGGCAAACTCAGCCGTCAGACCGAGTCGCTGTAGCAACAACTGAGCTTCCGAGATATGAAGGGTGCCGCCCAGGGATTGCGCGCGCTGCACCAACCACTCGGGTAATTGCTCCGCGGCGGGGACTGAAAATTCCTTAGCAATAACATGAGGATTAGCCAACAACTCTTTGGTAGTTTTTAACCGCTTGTCCAAGGCCGACTCCGTGAATATAATATGATTCGCGCTCTGCGCAAACCTGTCTACCATCTCTGCGACTAAATAATCGGCCGCCAATTGCTCTAACACCAGCACCTGCCCGCCGGAAAACAAATCTTGAGCTAATAACACATCTACACCCGTGGGCGGATTGGACGCGCTAAAATCCACCCGCACGAGACCGGTTTTTTTTACCAGGGCGCGAATGTGCTCCTCTCGCGCGTAGTCGTTGGTTCCGTAATAGAGATACAGCATATTACTTAGTATATCATTTCTCAAAATTCCTCATTTACTTGCCAAAAAATGATTTTTTGGTTAAAATAAAGTATATTTTTGCACCCGTAGCTCATTTGGATAGAGTGCTTGGCTTCGAACCAAGAGGTAGCAGGTTCAAATCCTGCCGGGTGCACCATTTTCCCTATACGCTTATGAACTTAGATAGCGCCGTCTTCTACACGAACGATATCAATACGATAGTCGCATTCTATCGAGACACGCTAGGATTTACCGTAGAATACATACAAAGTGATAAGTATGTATCTTTTATTTTCCCCAACGGCGCACGATTAGGTATTAAAAAGAAAATAGAAGAAAGAGAAATACCAGGTGCCCAAACAGTTTTTATTGCCGTCGACAGTGACATCGAAAAACTCTACCGCTCCTTTCAAGAAAAACAACTTCCCATATACAAAGAACTGACGGTTCAAGAATGGGGCAAAAACTTTAGCATATTAGACCCGGACGCGAATAAAATCCAATTTGTGGAGAAACCAAAAACCGGTTTAGCCTAAGACAGCCTTTATGCAAGCAGTTATACTCGCGGCGGGGCTCGGTTTACGTCTTCGTCCGTTTACAGAACAACATCCAAAGGGGCTAGTGCCTATTGCCGGCAGACCCTTGTTACTCTGGACTTTGGCCACTCTACCGGAGTCTATTTCGGAAATTCTAATTGTGACCGGATGGCTGGGCGAACAAATTCAAGCCGCTCTCGGCACCTCGCACGGCGGCAAATCCATACGGTACGTTAAACAAACACCGCTTGATGGTACCGGCAGTGCCCTCCACCATGCGCGGACTTTACTCCATGACAAATTTTTAGTTGTAAACGGCGACGACGTATACACCAAAGCAGATTTAACTAAACTAGCAACCTCCTCCGGTTGGGCTATGCTGGCAGGTAGCACAACCAGACCCCTCGCGGGCGCCCTTTTGGTAGATTCATCCGGTGCCATTACGGGACTCGCGCATGACCCAAGCGACCACGAAAAGTGGATTAACTGCGGCGCCTATGTAACCGACCCGACATTTTTTAGCCTACCCCTCGTTGGCATTCCGGTTCGAGATAAAACCGAATACAGCCTCCCCCACACGCTCATACAAGACCCCGTCGCACACCCGGTAGAGCTTGTCAGGGCCAGTCAATGGCTCCCGGTGGGCACCCCTGAAGAGCTTGCCAAAGCTGAAAAAATCCTGCAAAATGTATAGGAAACCAATTTCACACTTGGGCCGAAGATTTGGCTCTGGAAATATGAGGTTTAGCGTGAAATTGAGAAGAAGCCTTTACGTAAGTAGTAAGCTTTCGCCTTCAAGGCCAAGCGAGCAACTGAAGTAAAGACTAACGAGCGCCCATAGCTCAGCTGGTAGATCCGCCAGCTGGCGGACTCTTAAGCAAATTGTATGTATACAACATATGTCATTTGCAACCCGAGTGGTAAGATATACATTGGGCAGACGGTAGACCTTGTCACCCGCCTAAAACGACACAATGCGGAGCTGCCGACCAAAAAGACATCTTATACTCACAAAAACGCCGGGCCCTGGAAAATCGTAAGCGAGGAAAGCTTTCACACTCGTACCGAAGCAATCACCAGAGAAAAACAGCTAAAAAGTTTTCAAGGTCGAGAATATATCAAAAAGTTAATTACCAATATGCGCCCATAGCTCAGCTGGTAGAGCAGTTGCCTCTTAAGCAAACGGTCACAGGTTCGATCCCTGTTGGGCGCACCAAGAAAAACACTCCATGATGAGTGTTTTTATATTAGCTCAGCTGGTAGATCCGCCAGCTGGCGGCCTCTTAAGCAAACGGTCACAGGTTCAGACCCTCGCGGGCGCACCAAGAAAAACACTCGTTGCGGAGTGTTTTTATTTTGGAACTAAGTGATTATTTGTTTACTTGTTCAGCTTTGGAACTTCCTTAAACGGATTGAGGCTAGGCGTAGCGACCGGTAAGTAAGTCTCCGCCGATTCTATGCGTTCAGCCGCCTTTTTTAAGTTTTGAAAATTTACTCTGGTAGACTCAACCTCACGAGCCCCCACATCCTCAAATTTCACCCGATACAATGCCAAAAGCGAACTTTGCAAAGCCCATAAGTCCGCCAACAAAACAAACCCGGTCACCAGCCACAATGCCGTGCGCTGACTTATCTTTATCCCTTTTTTCTGGCCAGTCGACGGTTTGGGCTTTAGTGTGGCAAGTATACTTTTAAAATCCATAAAACTATCTCCTTAAGTAAAACACTCCGGCAAGGCTAGAAGTAACCGCTTCAGCGTTAGCCGTGCTAGAAGTGGAGGTCACGTTCAATGAACGAACGGTTAATACAAACCCGGCGTGTTCTAGCCAATCTAAAAACTGCGCCAAATGGCCAAAACTGCCGCGCAACTGCATACTAAACGGAATGGTAACTAAATCGCTGGTAACCTGCGCTTTTGGTGCCTGCGCGACTGTTCCGGCAACGGATAGAGTAAGCTCTAAACCTAACTGCGAAGCCCGTGCCTCTATTTGACTAATCTCTCCGACCAGTGTTTCGTCTCGACTGAATAAATCGTCGGGGGCTATTTTCTCCTCACTTACCTGCTTCAAATCTTTTTTGGCGAGCTGAATATTCTGTTGCTGCTGGCGCAACTCCAGCACACTCTTCTTCTGGCTTAATATTTTTTCTAACTGGCCAGTTTGTAACGAATCCAGCCATCGAAACCCGTAACCAAATAACAGCAACGCCGCCACGGCAAATACGGTCACGGTGCCGACTATTCTATTTTGATAAGATGTTTTTGGCATGGTTACTTAAGTGCTGCTTCTTGCACGGTAAAAGTATAGTGAAAAAGTATATTCGTCGGACGACTTACGTTCTCTAACGGATAATCCAACTTGGTAAAATATTCCGGCTTCGCGGCAATGTTATCGTGTAGTTTTATAACAAGCTCCCGAGTGGGCGCGAATCCATTTACAGCCACCTGCTTTTTGGTGCTATCCACGGCAAAACTCTGAATTTGCACACCCGCGGGCACCACCTCAGAAAAAAGCAATAAAAGCTTAGACCACCGAACTGTATTCTTTGCCAAGGTGTTATAATCATTCACCCTGTTATTTACCAAGGTAACCTGTTTTCGGACGTCTGTGCTTTCTTTCGCGCTGGCGAACTGCCGCAAAACCTCGGTCTCTGCTTCCAAACTCTTTACGCGAGTCCGCAAGTACCATAAAATCCCACCCTGAGCCGCCAAAACAATACCGAAACTAATTCCGGCTATTACGTACAAAGCGAGCAAACCAAAAAACCAACTGCGCAACTCCAATTGCCTAAGCTTAGATTTTGGAAGTAAGTTTATTTGTTTCTCCGCCATTAAAATAGCTCCCGCATAGCCAGCCCGACAGCCGGGGCGTAGGCCAAAATTTTATTTTCCGCCAAACCTTCCGAGATTTCCATATGAATATTCACCGTCGGATCGGCAAGTTGTACCAACAATCCTTCACGATCGGCCAGTGATTCTTGTACAAACTCGGTCACATGCCCCAATCGCGCCGCCCCGCCGACAAGCAGTATCCGAGTTACCTTTTCCGTCGAATGCTGGTCGTGAAAAGTTAGTACTTGTTTAATCTCATTAACCAAATTCTGTAAAACTGGCAGCAAGAGCATTTTGAGATTCGGGTACTCGGTCGTATTGGCAAATCCCGCCTGTGCTTTTATCTCCTCAGCCCGCTTAGGCTGCAGCTCTAACCCTTTTGCAATGGCATCGGTTAAACTCTGGCCGGCAATGGGTATAGTGGAAGTAAACTGGATATTCCCCCGCTCGACCATTATTAAGTCCGTCCGGGCGGCCTTCATGTCGGCAATAAGCACAGTTTCGCGAGAGCCCAAAGGAATAACCGACCGAGCCAATGCCTCTGACTGAACCTCAACCGACACCGGAGTCAAACCGGCCAACTCCACCCCCTTGAGGACCCGGTCAACAAATTCCCTCGGAGAAGCCACAAGCAAAAGCTCCACTCGCCCATTTGATTCCCCAAGCCGTTTCCAATCTAAGTACACTTGGTCGACAGGTATAGGAATGTAACTTTCCGCCTCGAACGGCACAGCCGCGTCAATCTCGCTATCAGACATGGGGGCTACGTGAATAACCCTTACAAAACAATTGGACTCGGGTAAGTTTAGGGCCACATCCCGGGTAGTAAACTGACCGTACTGCTGCTTGTTAAAGAGCAATTCCAGCACTCGGGCAAAACCTTCTACATCTAAACCTCCGTCGCTGCCAAATACCGTTTTAGGCAGCTCCGCCTCGGCAAAACCGACCACCTGAGCTTCGGCCAAAGTTCCGCCCAATTGCAGCCCTCGAACGTGTGTATCCCCAATAGCCAAACCAACCGCCGCGGCTCGTCGAGAAAAAATGTTAGACAAAAACTTCATTATCTAAATAGTAACATATTTTTGTACGAAAGAACGCACGAACACACCCTCTTTGGTTATCGAAAACTCAAAAAAAGCTCCCGTAACTGCGCCTCAACGCGTGCCGGATTGCACTCAGTGTTCACATAAGCCCGACATCGTAAAGTGTGCCGTAACCGCAAATCTTCATCTGCTATGTAGCGCAGTATGTTATCCGCCAGCATCTGAGCATCGTACACATCATGAAATAAGGCCGCGTCGGCAAACGGGAATGTAAATGACGGAATTTTCGGCAAACAGGCTGCTAAACCGCACAGCACGCCCTCGTACACCGATAAACACTGCCCTTCCCGAATAGACGCATTAACTAAAATAGAATAAGTTCGCAACACCGGAGCTAATTGTGCATACTCTAAAAACCCGACCTCTATAATCGAGTCTTCCACGCCATACTC
>JAEUSE010000239.1 GCA_016788805.1 Candidatus Doudnabacteria bacterium | reverse complement strand
GAGAAAATTTTTACTTATTCTCGGAATAGTTATTGTCGTCGGGGGTGTGGCCGGGTATTTGTTTTGGCAGGATTACAAATCGGGCGTGGTAAACGGTCGAGTGCAGCAAGCAGGTACGGAAACGCCGGACGACGGTCGGAGCCATATTCCAGTGGGGAGCGAGCACAAAGCCTACTCCACTAACCCACCGGCATCCGGCCCGCACTACGAGCAGCCGGCTGCGTGGGGAGTATATGATCATGAACTACTCGACGAGCAGCTTGTGCACAATTTAGAGCACGGCGGTATTTGGATCTCCTATAAGGATGTGGACGCTGATACTCGGGCGAAGCTTGAAGATCTTGGCAAGCGATACCCCCAAGCGGTTGTCGTGACCCCGCGGTCGCGTAATACCGCAAAGATTGTCCTAGCTTCATGGCGCAGGTTGTTGGAACTTGATACGTTTGATCGGGATAAGATCGTGGATTTTATCAGCCGGAATAAAAATCAGTCCCCAGAACCATTAGCGAATTAAAAGCTCGACATCGAGCCGTAACACAATGACCAACAAAGTATTGGTAGAAAACTTACCACTCAATTTTAACAGCCAGGCACTGAGTGTGTGGGCCAGCGAGATAGCGCCGGTTACAGAAAGTCAAATAGTCGTGGACGCGTTAACCGGGCGGAGTACCGGTCAAGGCATTGTTACCTACGAAAGTGCTTTGGACGCGGCTCGGGCGGCTCAAGAGTTAATTAACAAGCCGGCGGGTGGTGTTATCGTTCGCCTCACTCATCTGCCGGTTGGGCATCAGCATGCTTAGCACTTCGGTATGTGTGTACAGCATATAGCGTTACTGTGGTATACTATTAGCAGTAAAAGACTTCTTTGAAGAAACAAAAGCTATGTTTATAGAGTCACTGTATCCGTTTTTATATGCCGGCTTCTCTATTTTAGTGATAGGCAGCGCCTATTTGATTGTGGAGGCAATACGCGTGCATCGTTTGTTCGCGAACTCAATTGTCGGGCGTCTGGTAAAAACTTTGGTGATTGTGGTGGTAATTGAGTTATACAGTTTAGGTGTGGTGAGCTACGCGCTTATCAATTTCTTTAGCAGAGGCGTGGTTATGTTACTGCCGATTGTAGGGTTATGGATTTTGTGTGTTATTTATGCAGCTTACGCCGTTCGGTCCGCCCGAACCGAGGTTGGCTCATTGGTTAAAAAGTAATTTATACCGGAGTGTATGGCTCAAGCTCTCATGGTAACTCAGTCTCCTAAACATATAGATTTGCGGTGGTTTGTCTGGACGATTGTATTTTTATTGGTGACTGGAGTAAGTCTAGTAACATACATTACATATACTTCTTTTACCGAGGAAGTGAGCGGTTCAACGCCCATCCACGTACAAAAGCCCGGTCAGAGGATTGGCGTGCAGCAGTAAACCCATGGGCGGTTCGTCGGGCTAAACGGCGTATTGCTTAGATGGTTGACCTCCGGTCTCAGCCGGTCGGCGGATACATCGGGTCAGTTCCTTGTATCAAGTAATGTACTTGCAAAAAAAGTTTAGCTGTGCTATAATAAGTACAGTTAAAGTTCTATTAAAACTACTATAAAAGTAGTTTTTTTTGAAA
>JAEUSE010000238.1 GCA_016788805.1 Candidatus Doudnabacteria bacterium | reverse complement strand
CGGTTCTTTTTTTGGCGATTGAATAACCACCTAGCCTATACAGTTATTGTGTTAACCGCGTATTTTTTAACCGCACACATTTTGGCTGGGACAGCCGATTTAATACATTTGTCCGAGGGGGTCGCGCTTAGTAGCGTGACATCTGAAATACAGAGCCCACTCATTAGGCCATAATGGGCGTGTGGCGCTTTTTGCGCCACGGTGTGTCGGGTCTCCTGTGATATACTATGAGTATGCAAAAAGTATGTGCCGCCATTCTGCTTGGGCTCTTGGTTTATACGCCTTTTGGGCATAACCAACCGGCGGTGGTTGAAACAAATACAAATATACAGAGTACCGCACCCGCAGGCCATGTGTCCGTAGTGCCGGTGCCTGATGTCGCTCTGGTTCACGCCACTGTCCGGGTAGAGGTGCCGCACAGTGCGTGTGCGGTTGAGACAACCGGGGAAGCGACTTTCGTGCAACAAACAGCAGACCTGAAAGCTCTGTTTGTGTGTGGCAGTTTAGCCCTCGGTCATGTGGCTGAGGTAGCCGATTTGCCGGTAGTAACCAGCCCGGTGGGCAGTGTTGGGGTGGCTATAGCCCTACCTACACGTGAGTTCGTAGGCCCGACCGTGGCACCTTGGTATCCTGGGGCTCAGGTGGCAACCTTAGTTGTTCCGGTTGGTTTTACTACCTTCCGAGAGGTTGTAATTGCCCGACCTCAAGCGGCGCGCGCCTCGCTATTAACGCATGGTGTGACCTATGAAAGCGTTAAGACCCTGGCCGAGCTAGGTTTTATGTTGTGCTAATGCCTAGACGGAGGCACACACAATTGTTTACGTATATAATTATAAAACCAGAAACATATGAACGAAGGAATGAACATAAATCGCCCGGCCGCGCCGCGCGCAGAATCTGAAGTAATGCATCGCCAACAGGGCGGTTCTAAGTTGCCCTGGATAGTGTTGGCTTTGGTAGTAGTTGTATTAGTCGTGGTGGCGATATTGTTCCGTGATAAGTTGTTCGCGGGCAAGTCCGGCGACGCCATGACGGCTAAAGCTGGTGAGTATCAAGCAGTATTCCTTACCAACGGCCAAGTGTACTTTGGTAAGCTGTCTGAAGACGGTGGACGATATATTAAACTGACGGATATCTACTACTTACAGGTAAACCAGCCGCAAATTCAAGGGTCCCAGCAGACCACTCAGCAGGCTCAACAGCAGCCTCAATTACAATTAGTAAAGCTTGGTAACGAGTTGCATGGTCCGGTGGACGAAATGCATATTAACCGCGATCAGGTTTTGTTCTTTGAAGACATGAAGGCCGACGGTAAAGTAGCGCAGGCTATTAAAGAATACAAGGCTAACCCGGCCGGTGCCAACAAGCCTGCAACTCAGGCTCAGCCGGAACAGCAACCCGCTCCGACTCCGGCACCTGCAGTAGCGCCTACCCCGGCTCCAGCACCCGCTCCAGCAGCTCGATAACTTTTATAGCTTATAGCTTTCAGCTTTTCGAGAGTGCAATAAAATAACCCCCGACGAAAGTCGGGGGTTGTTTAGTTACAAGTCATAAACCCCCGGCTTTAGCCGGGGTGTACGTTTGAAGGCGAGGCCGTATACTAAAGCCACCCGGCAGG
>JAEUSE010000237.1 GCA_016788805.1 Candidatus Doudnabacteria bacterium | reverse complement strand
CCGACCATCGTAGAAAGCTACTTCGCACGCTTGCATCGTCTTTGGTATTGCATGAGCGAATTCAAACCACTTACGCCAACGCCCGAGCGGTTCGTCCATACGTGGAAAAACTCATCACTAAAGCCAAGGTTCCTACCTTGCATGTTCGCCGACAGTTGCTTATAGGCTTAACCCGCAATGCCGCTGCAAAGACCTTGGAAGTACTTGGTCCGAAGTTCGTACAGCGCCCGGGTGGCTACGTTCGTATTACCAAGCTTAATAACCCGGCCGCAGGTCTCTCCAAAGCCGTTGTAGAATTCGTTGAATAAAGCATTAGGTTCTAGGTTCTAGCTTCTAGCTGTTAGGGAATTCCTATAAGCTATAAGCTGAAAGCTAACAGCTATTATTATGAAAGCTCAGAAATCCTCCATTACTACCAAACCAGTCCGCGCTTGGCACGAAGTTGATGCTTCGTCCAACTCCTTGGGTCGGGTTGCTACCCAAATTGCCACTTTTCTTCGTGGTAAGAATAAGCGCACGTTTACTCCGCACGTTGATGGGGGAGACTTTGTTGTGGTAACTAACGTAGATAAGTTAAAGTTTACCGGTCGGAAACTGGAACAGAAGGTGTACTACCACCACTCCGGTTACTTGGGTGGGCTTCGCAAGAAGACCCTTAAAACCGAAGTTGTGCGTAAGCCGGAATGGGTGTTGCGTGAAGCAGTCCGAAGCATGCTCGATGAAGTAAAGTTTCGCAAGGCCATGCTTGCCCGTATGAAGGTTGTTACCGGAAGCGCCCACACCTTTCCCGTTCCTAAGAAGTAACTTTTATAACAGATACCAATATACTAATGGTACGAATGAAACGAATAACACTAATTCTTTCCTAGCACGCATTAGTAGCCATTAGTATCATTAGTACAAATTCGTATATTAGTATCTTATATTTATGTCTGAAGAATCCAAGCCAAAGAAAACCGCTGTCCGCAAAGTAGCTGCCAAAGCTACCACTGCTGCCGCACCTAAGAAGCGCGCCGCAAAAACAGCAGCTCCGGAAGTAGAAGCGACACCTGTCGCAGAGGTTGTAGTAGAAGCCCCTGTTCAGCAGGCCCCTACCAAAGTAGCTGCTACCGGTACTATTGCTGCCGGTCGTTACTTGCCTGCGACAGGTCGCCGCAAGACTGCCGTTGCCAACGTCCGCTTGTTTGCCGGCCAGGGTGAAATTGTAGTGAACAAAAAACCTTTTAAAGTCTACTTTTCCAACAGCACCTTACAAAACGAAGCCTTGCTTGCCTTTAAGCTTACCGGCTTAGGCGGGCAGTACTACTTTGTAGCAACCGTTGCCGGTGGGGGAATTCAAGCTCAAGCTCAGGCTGTGCGTCACGGCATTTCTAAAGCCCTTTCTACTTTGGGCGACGAGGTAAAGCGAGTACTTAAGAAAAATGGCTTGCTTACTCGGGATGACCGTAAGAAAGAACGTAAGAAACCAGGTCTCCGTCGCGCTCGCCGCGCTCCACAGTGGGCGAAGCGTTAAGACTAGTGAACAGTGGACAGATAACAGTGAAAAGTTTAAACAACCCCGACTTCCCAGTCGGGGTTTTGTTACAAGTCATAAACCCCCGGCTTTAGCCGGGGTGTACGTTTGAAGGCGAGGCC
>JAEUSE010000236.1 GCA_016788805.1 Candidatus Doudnabacteria bacterium | reverse complement strand
CTGCCGGGTGGCTTTAGTATACGGCCTCGCCTTCAAACGTACACCCCGGCTAAAGCCGGGGGTTTATGACTTGTAATAAAACCCTCTACGGTGTAGAGGGTTTTATTATAAGTAACTAGCTTATTCAGCCTGTTTTACTTCTGCTGCATCTGGAGCAGTAACTTCTGGGTTTGCTGCGACCTCTTCTTGGTTTGCAGCTTCTATTGGTTCGCTCATATATTTCTCCTTGCTTTTCGAATTGACGAAAAGAAGTTAATAAATAATTCCAGTAACTAGAATAACTACTGTTGACACAGTCTAACAGGAATAGGCGAGTCTGTCTAGTTCGGGTTACTATCTAGGTCGGCGGATGGAGTTAGCACAGCAGAGTGCTATGGCCAGGGCGTCAGCGGCGTCGTCGGGTTTGGGGGTGGTTTGTAGGCCGAAGGTGTGTTTAATCATGAACTGCATTTGTTTTTTATCCGCACTGCCGTAGCCGGTAAGGGTGCTTTTTACCTGCAGTGGAGTAAATTCGTATATGGGTACAGAATGCTGGGCGAGGGTAAGGAGAATGGTGCCTCGTGCCTGCGCCACTGTAATAGCGGTTTTTACGTTGGTTTCAAAGTACAGTTTTTCCACCCCGGCAGCAGCAGGTTTATATTTTTTAATAATCTCCTCCAGGTCGTGTGCTAGTACGTGCAACCGTTCGGCGTCATGTAGTCCTTTGTCGGTCGTGATGACGCCGAATTCAAGGGCAGTCCACGTACCTTTCTTGTTCTTTTCTATTACTCCAAAACCGGTTGTTGCGGTACCCGGATCTATGCCTAATATAATCATAAACCATGAATCATGAATCATGAATCATGTAACAACCCTGGTTTCATGTTTCATGTTATATGTTAAATATTTAGAGGTTGGCGCTTGTGTGTACGGCTACCACGTCTTCATTGTCTTCCAACTCCGCAAAGAGCGCGTCTACTTTGGGTTTTTGTTCTTCGGTTAAGTCTACGCCTTGAGATGACTCTTTTATTATTTGAGCTTGCGCAATGTTCGCCCCTGCCGTGGCTAGCACGGTTTTAATACTCTGTAATAGCTCGGGTTTTGTATACACTTCCAAACCTTCCTCGGACTCCCGTACATCCTCCGCTCCCGCATCTATAGCAATCAATTCCAATTCTGACAAACTTGTCCCTTGTCCCTTGTCCCTTGCGACTAGTATCTGTCCTTTCGTCTCAAACTGCCAGGCAACGCTGCCCATGGCACCAAAGGATCCGCCGTGTTTTGTGAATGCGTGTTTAATATGCTGCACTGCTCTGTTGGTGTTGTCGGTGGCGACTTCCACTAAGAACGCGGTGCCAAAGGGACCATAGCCTTCGTAAATTGCTTCGGTTAACGCGGCGGCGTCTTTGTCGGAAGCTTTTTTAATCGCGCGCTGAAGATGGTCGTTTGGCATGCCTTCGGCTTTGGCGTTTTCAATTTCCGTACGGAGTTGAAAGTTAAGCCCGGGGTCGCTGCTACCAGACTTGGCGGCAATGGTTATTTTTTTAGACAATTTTGAAAACAGCACACCGCGTTTGGCGTCTTTAGCCCCTTTCGTTCGTTTAATTTGTGACCACTTGCTATGTCCGGACATTTTTAAATGCTGAATTATGAATGCAGGGTG
>JAEUSE010000235.1 GCA_016788805.1 Candidatus Doudnabacteria bacterium | reverse complement strand
AAACAAAGACACTCCCCCCAACACGGCAAGCAGCATAAGCAAAGGGTGTACTTGTGTAGCCTGCCCAAGCATGCGGGGACCTACGACATTATCTATAAGCCCTACTGCCACCGCGCCCCACACTGCCAACCCAATAGCCTGCGGCATATGCCCGGTAATCAACAAGTACACAACCGCGGGGAGTAGTATGAGCGAAGTGCCGACCGTGGGAACCAAAGCCGCTATGGCCGTGCACACCCCCCACAAAAAAGGATTGGGCAAGCCGAACATAATAAATCCCGCGGTGGCGACTACGCCTTGAATAAGCGCTGTCAGAAAAGAACCTTTTACTACGCCCGTAACCGCCGCGGCAACCTTTGTAAATAAAATGCGCTCCTGCGTATCTTCAATAGGTGAAATGTCAATAAGCGCCTGCTCGAACACGTGACCGTCCTTTAACATATAATAGGTCGTAAACAAAGTCAGGAAGAAGGACAAAACAAACGCGGCGACGTTGGAGAGCACGCTCCCAAACGTCTGCAGGGCGTTCACCGATAGTTTTGATGCAAGAGCATTTAAATCCTGCAACCCGGTCGCTACAAAGCTTTGCACCTGCGGAGGGAGACCCGCCACCAGCTGCGTTTTATCGAACACCACCCCGCCGTGGGTAAAGCTATCGTAAAAACCAATCGCTTCATTGAGTACAAGCTGGCTCACCAAAGCCAAAGGGATAAGCGCCAACAGGAAAATGGAAGCCATGGTAGCGAGTGCTGCCAAGCCCCGGGATTGCATGTGTTTATGAAAATGGTGGAAGACCGGCCGGAACAAGACTGCCAAAATAAACCCCAGCACTAACACACTCAAAAACGGCCGCACCACCGCAAACACGAGTCCGGCTACAACCAAAAGTAAAAACAAAAAACTGGCTACCTGCAACCTTTTTTGTACGCTCAAATTTTTAGAGTCGGTCGGTGTTGATTTCATATAGTTTCTCTTTTACTTAGTATAGCAGCAAACGTCCGTTTACTCACCTATCTCCACGCAACCGGTCAACACATAACCCGAAAGAGGGCACCTCACCACTCTTAATGCTCAAATACAGCTCTTGGAACCAGCCCAACATTACGCACAGGCCTATTTTTGACAAAATCTTACAATTATGCAATAATTTGTTTATTCGAAACGCCTGTTAAGCGGGCATTTTTTATTAACTAGCGATGCGAGCCAACAAATTCATGCGAACCAGCCTCGCGTAGACGCAAGCCTAGGCGGGTCTACGAATGAACTACAAACAGTTAGTAGGTTCGTAGCATATTTGTAGATTCGAATCATTCGTAGCCCGCTCAAAGCGGGCCTGCCGGAGAGGCAGGTTTTGGGCCGCTCTAACTTATTACTTAGCATATGAAGAGAGAAAACATCCGCAACATTGCCATAATTGCCCACGTCGACCACGGCAAAACCACCTTGGTGGATGCCATGCTTAAACAAACCCACACGGTCAAAGACGACGGCGGCAGCTTAATTATGGACTCCGGAGACCTGGAGCGAGAACGCGGTATTACCATCCGAGCGAAAAACGCCTCTCTGGTGTATAACGACGTTAAAATTAACATTGTAGACACACCGGGACACGCGGACTTCGGTGGTGAGGTGGAGCGCACGCTCCGCAT
>JAEUSE010000234.1 GCA_016788805.1 Candidatus Doudnabacteria bacterium | reverse complement strand
AAAGACAATTACCCCCAAAATTGCCAAGCCTCCCAAAATAAAGGGCAAAAATCTCAAAATCGAACTTCGTTGTGGAGTGGCAGGTTTTACATTACTAGCGGCAGGAGCAGCAGGGGCGGCAGGCTTAGGGGCTCCGCCACTGGATGGTGGAGGTGGAGCTGGGGGTAAAGAACCCGCATTGGCCACAGGCCGACCAGGAACTGGCGGAGCCGGGGGCAAATTGGGGGCCTGACCAGGCTGGCCAGGTAAGGGTGGGCGCGGTGGTAAACCAGGAACTCCAGGTGGTTTAGGAGCACCAACTGGGGCAGCCACTGGTTGGCCCGGTAAAGGCGGCATAGGTGGTTTAACCGCTGGATTAGGCGGAGTCGGCGGCGCTCCAGCTAAAGGCGTACTGGGTTTAGTAGCGGCGACTGGTTGAGGGGTCACCTGAGGAACTGGTGTGCCAGAAGGCGAAACTGGAGTTGGAGGTTTAGGCGCTCCGGTGGGTGGATTGGTGACTAAAGGTTTGCTGGGTGAGCTTGGGGGTGTAATCGGCGGAGTTGGAGGTTTACTCAACGGGCTACCAGCTTTTGGAGCTGCGGACACCGGCCCTGTTGCATTTCCAGCAGGGGTCGGCGGCTTAGGTGGTGTGGGTGTAGGCAGTGGATCTGGCATGCACAAGCAAAAACCACGTCATTATACGCGTACCATAATCCTACCCTACTTCTTGCGTGGAGGTGAAGAGGAAAATTCCTCAGTAGCCTGCTAAGATGTCTGATAATGGCGCGCAAAAAAATTCCTGAACCAGAAATTGTAGTCGAAAACCTGAGTACTCCCAGTTGGTTAAGTCATTTTCGCGGTTTAAGTTCAAGACAAAAGATTGAAATAGGTCTAGGATTTGTAGGCATCATTCTTCTTTTTGTAGGACTAGCTAGCGGCTACAGTCTCTTTCATTACTTTGACCAGCGATTTTTACCTGGTACCCAGATTGATGGCTTGAACCTTAGTGGTCTAACTAGAGATGAGGCTTTGACTCATTTACAAAGAACTCAAAGCCTGACGCCCCACACGCTACAACTAAGCTACGAAGGTCAAACTATTAGTTCTTCCAGCGCCCAACTCCAAGCCTATCGCGATCTGCCTCAGGCTTTAGACGAAGCTCGTCACCAGAACCAAGAACAAACTTGGTGGAAAAGGCTCCAGATTATCATGTGTTGGCAAAACCAGCCATTAGCCCTGGAAAGTAAAATCCGATATAACACCCAAGCACTTAATGAACTGCTCGAATTATTTAATCAGCAAGTCAAAGTAGCTTCAACGGAACCCCACGCAACGCTCACCACCTCTGGAAATGTGAACACGTTAAAAATTGTGAATGGTAGTTTTGGTCGGGAACTTAACCAAGAAGCAACTCGCCACTCTATCAGCCAAGCCGTGAGCCAGCTCCAGATTGAAAGCAATGGAACCTTGGCTCTTGAAGCTCAAATAGCTTCGACCGGCGCGCAACTTTCTGAAACTGAACTGACAGCTGCCCGCGAACGGGCTACCAAGTTCGTTGGTAAAAAGATCACTTGGAGTGGTGCTGACCAACGTCTCCACTTAACTGATCAGGATTTAGTCAAACTCCTTACTTTTCCTCAAGGTTTTTCCACAAATGGCCAACAAGATATTCTAGAAAAATGG
>JAEUSE010000233.1 GCA_016788805.1 Candidatus Doudnabacteria bacterium | reverse complement strand
ATTGACAGTGTTAACGTGAACGACCGCTTAGTGGGTGACGAAGTCCTACGGGGTAAAATTGAAAGCAGTCCAAATATTACTTTTTACAATCAGGCGAAGGTGCTAGAGGTAACGGGAGAGGATCGAGTGGCCGGCTTGCGCATCCTCAAGGCAGACCGGACCGAGGAGGCCCTGCCGGTTTCGGGAGTGTTTATAGAAATTGGTTACGAGCCTAGTATTGGGTTTGACCGGTTGACCGACAAAAATGAAAAGGGAGAAATAAAGGTTGACCAAAACCTACAAACGAGCGTGCCCGGCATCTTTGCCGCCGGCGACATTAATGACGCGTGGGGCGAGCAAATAATTATTGCCGCCGGCGAAGGCGCCAAAGCTGCTATGGCCGTGAGTAACTACTTAAATCAATCTAAATAACTTTTTTGTTATTCCGTCTTGCCTTTTACGTTGCATGTAAAAAAAGACTGCCTAACGGCAGTCTTTTGTATTTTCTGAAAGCTGAAAAGCTATGGAAGCTCCAGAAGCTAAGAAGTTATTACGCCCGTTCCACATATTCACCGGTGCGGGTGTCTACGCGAACCACTTCGCCTTCTTTAATGAACAGGGGAGCGTCTATAACCAAACCGGTATCCAAAGTCACTTTTTTGGTTACGCCGCCACCGGAGTCGCCGCGAATGCCGGGTGGGGCGTCGGCAACTGTATAGTCTACTTTAATAGGTAGTTCAATAGAAACCGGTTGGCCGTTAAAGCGGAGGACAGAAACTTCTAAGCCTTCTTTTAAGTACGGTTCTTGCTCGGCCGTGACGTCTTTGTTAAAGTCTATCGGCTCAAAGGTTTCGTTACTCATAAAGTGAGTACCGTCCGCGTCGGCGTACAAGAAGTTGGCTTTTTCGCGGGACACGTCGGCTTCGTCTATGCGCTCGCCGAACTTAAAGCTGTACTCCATGACTTTACCGGTAATCACGTTGCGGAGTTTGGTTTGCATGACCGGCTTTCTTTGCGCGGTACGCATGCGGTTGGACCATATAACCTGGAACGGCTCGCCGTTGTACAGGATAATGGTCCCTACTTTCATGTCGTTTAAATCCATATGGGTATAAGCAGATTAACGCGGAAATGAACGCAGATTAACGCCGAACCCGCATTCGCGTGTATCTGCGTGGTTATCTGCGTGTATCCGCTTCTAGTATTATGCGGCGACAAACGGAAGCAGGGCCATGTGGCGAGCTCGCTTGAGTGCTAACGTAATCATGCGTTGGTGCTTTGGGCAGCTACCGGTCTTTTTGTTAGACATGATTTTCGCATGGGGGGACATAAAGCGGCGCAAGGTTTGGCCGTCTTTGTAGTCCACGGTGGTAATTTTGTTGGTGCAGAAGTAGCAATTCTTCTTTACCATCGGAATGTCTCTATCGCGTTGTTGAGGTCTCATAAATTAGGTGAGAGGGAAGAGGTGAGAGGTTAGAGGAGAGTATGTGATACTAAAATATCTTTGACTTTACCCTGTAACCTGTAACCTGTACCCTAATTAAAATGGTATATCTTCTACTTTAATACTTTCTTCGGCTTGAATGGTCGGGAGTTCTTCGTCCACAATGGATTGATCTCCGCCTTCGTGGGCTTGAGCCGGTTTACTGAATGAGCCGCTGCCTGCTACGCCGGGTGTGCCGCCGTCTAGCATAATCA
>JAEUSE010000232.1 GCA_016788805.1 Candidatus Doudnabacteria bacterium | reverse complement strand
AAGGTAAGTATCACAGCACAACATATATTCGCCGTTTTGGTGGTTGGCATAATGCATTAGAGAAATTTGTCACTTATGTAAATAAAGAAGAAAATACCTCACCAGAAGAATACATTAAGGGTTTAGAAATTGAACTCGGCGCGAAACACAAAACATCGAGGACAATTAATTGGCATATTCGTTTTATTGTAATGAAGCGTGATAATTTTAAATGTAAAAGTTGTGGGAGATCGCTGGCGACTGACCCAAGTATTATTCTCCATGTCGACCACATCAAGGCGTGGACAAATGGTGGCGAAACAGTCTTGGAAAATTTACAAACACTTTGCTCGATATGCAATATTGGTAAAAGTGATTTAGAATAAAATTCTAACACTCAATCACGTATGAAACTGTCTCAGCTAATAACTTGGCCTATTGGCGTACTAATTTTGCACTCGCTACTCACAGTTACAGGGGGTTACTACTGGTGGGTGCATGTAGATAAAATAATGCATGTCCTCGGGGGCATGAGCATAGCAGTAAGCGCCGTGGCGGCAATCAAACTCTATAGCAAAGAGGGAAACCTACGGATATCGGATAAACTTGTACGTGCAATAATAGTGCTCGGCTTTGTCGCTCTTGCAGCAGTGTGTTGGGAATTCCTAGAATTTTCGCTAGACCATTTTGCTTACACTCACATGCAACCAAGTCTTAGGGACACCATGGGCGACTTGCTTGCCGGACTGTGCGGGGGTGGGCTAATTATGCTAATAAAAATCATTCCACGACAGTCAAAGACGTAAAGACAAAAAGAGCACCCTGGGGTGCTCTTTTTTGGGTCTGTTGTAACTAGCTAACCACTTTCACTTCCACAATATTTATCCGTGAACCGGTCGGTCTGCCGGCAACCACCACTACTCGGTCGCCCTTTTTCACAAAACCGGCCCGCTTAACCTCCTCCACCGCATGGTCAAGCAAAGCGGTTGGGTCTTTATACCATTTTTTCATGACCGGTTGCACACCCCAGAGCAAAGTCATTTGCCGTACTACTGTAGGGTTAGTGGACAGCACATAAACCGGTGCATGGGGACGCTGGTGGGACATGAACCGCGCGGTAAAGCCACTTTCAGTCACGCTAATAATGGCGTCCGCCTTCATACCATGAGCCAGATCGCACGCGGAGCCGGCAATGGCCGCGGCATGAGACTCCTCTTGCTCACCAATAAATAAACACTCCTGTGCCATAAACTCCGAAGACTCAACCTCGCGAATAATGTCGGTCATGGTCTGCACACTTTCCACTGGATACGCACCGGTGGATGACTCACCGGATAGCATAACAGCATCAGCGCGGTCAATAACAGCGTTGGCCACGTCGCTCACTTCCGCGCGGGTAGGACGAGGGTTGCGAATCATGGAATCCATCATTTGCGTAGCCACTATAACCGGCTTTGCCGCTTGCAGACACTTACGCACCATAATCTTCTGTACCACCGGAACTTTGGCCGCCGGTATTTCAACACCGAGGTCACCGCGGGCAACCATGACCGCGTCTGTCTCTTTTAAAATTTCATCAAACCGCTTCACTGCGGCCGGAATTTCAATTTTAACTATAACCTTAGGCGCAGTAAACCCTTTGGGTAGAAACTTTTTAATGATTTGCTTCAAGTTAACCACGTCGTCCGGGCCACGGACGA
>JAEUSE010000231.1 GCA_016788805.1 Candidatus Doudnabacteria bacterium | reverse complement strand
GAAATAATAAAAGTGCCACTATTGCTGTAGTTGGCATGGGGTATGTTGGCATGGCAAATGCGGTGCTTTTGGCACAGCATAATCGTGTGACGCTACTCGATGTAGATGAGCAGCGCGTGAAGCTGGTACAGAACAAAAAGTCACCAATTGCCGACCCAGAAATTGAAGAATACCTCACGCAAAAAGAGCTTGATCTTACTGCAGCAGTAGTAACCAATGCAGCGTATAAAAATGCCAATTACGTCATAGTTGCGACACCTACAAATTACGACCCAGAAGCAAACTATTTCGACACATCTACTGTGGAGTCGACTATAGCTGCTGTGCGAAGTTCTAACCCAAAAGCAACAATCGTCATTAAGTCTACGATACCAATCGGTTTTACACAGTCTATGCGTGAAAAGTACCAAACTGACAAAATTATTTTTGCACCGGAATTCTTACGTGAGGGCAGGGCGCTCTACGACAACCTGTACCCATCACGCATAATCATCGGCGACAATACCGTTGCCGCAAAACGCTTTGGCCAATTGCTTTTAGAAGGTGCTATTAAGCAAGATATACCCGTCATATACACCGGCTCTACTGAGGCAGAAGCCATAAAACTTTTTGCCAATACATATCTCGCCATGCGAATTTCGTATTTCAATGAGCTAGACACATTTGCAGAAACGCAGGGACTAAATTGCGCAGACATCATAAAGGGCATATCGGCTGATCCGCGAATAGGCGATTACTACAATAACCCTTCATTTGGCTACGGTGGCTACTGCCTACCAAAAGACACAAAGCAACTACTCGCAAACTTTAGCGACACGCCAAATGAGCTCATGGGCGCAATTGTCGCTGCCAATGCCACACGCATAAAGCACGTCGCAGATATGATACTTGCTCGTAAACCAAAAGTAGTGGGCATATATCGCCTCACCATGAAAGCTGGTTCAGATAATTTCCGGCAATCTTCTATACGTGCAGTCGTAGAGCATCTTCATGAAGAAGGTGTGAAAGTTATCATATACGAACCCACTGTTACTACCGAAGCTTTCGAAGACATGCCGGTACAAAATGATCTAACCGCATTTAAGTCAGCGTCCGACGTAATAGTAGCCAACCGCCGAGCACAAGACATCGATGATGTGGCAGAAAAAGTCTATACCCGCGACTTGTTTACGCGGGATTAGGCATACTTATAGCGAATATTATACGCAGGTTTTTAACAAGGTATTTACACCCTAGGGTTTGACGTGTACGATAGAAATATTGTAAGGAATAATCAGTTATGGAAGTGCTGCGCTCTAAAATTATAGCAACTGGGGTAGCTTTTGGTCTGGGGCTCGGTGCAGTAAGTGGCGTTATGACTGCGCCTGCTGCAGAAGCAAGAGACTGTACATCATGGAACGATACAGATTGTGTAAACCCGAGAACGAGGAATTGTCGTGGCGCCTGCGTCGATATACCAAACACAACTCAGCCTTACGTTGATCCAGCGTATCCGTCATATACACAACCAAGTTCAGAAGTGCCCAGTGACAATCAACCAAACCTTAATTATACAGATGCAAACGGAGTACGATACTGTACATCATCTTTTGATAATGACTGCTACAACCCCGCTACCAGAAACTATAGAGGTGACGGCTCAAGGGGCGTTGCCGGCGACGTTTCAGAAGACCCAAATTACGGCAGAGGTCCT
>JAEUSE010000230.1 GCA_016788805.1 Candidatus Doudnabacteria bacterium | reverse complement strand
CCGAATCTACGAATAGAACGCACATATGGATTTAATTGAAGTAAAAGACCTAAAAAAAACTTACGAAAACGACGGCGTGCAAACACCGGTCCTTCATGGTATTTCTTTTAAAATTGAAACCGGGGAATTCGTTTCCATTATGGGCCCTTCCGGAAGTGGGAAGTCCACACTCATGCACATACTGGGCTTTCTGGACCGTCCGTCCTCAGGGGTGTTCGAGTTCGAAGGCAAAAATACCACAGGTTTTACCGACGAAGAGTTAGCCGTCATTCGTAACGAACGCGTGGGTTTTGTGTTCCAATCGTTCAACTTACTAGCCAGGACTTCGGTTTTGGATAACGTAAAGCTCCCACTCGTTTACGGAAAAAAGAAAAACCAGGACGAGCTGGCCAAGAAGGCGCTAGAGTCAGTCGGTCTGGGTCACCGCATGAATTTTTTTACTAATCAAATCTCGGGCGGCGAAAAACAACGGGTTGCCATTGCCCGAGCCCTGGTAGGGGACCCGGCAGTTATTTTTGCCGACGAGCCGACCGGCAACCTCGATTCCAAAAGCGGCAATACCGTTATGCACATCTTGCAGCGTTTAAACGACGAAGGTAAAACTATTATTCTCGTAACCCACGAAATGGATACTGCTGAGCACGCTAAACGCCTACTCAAGCTTAAGGACGGTCTATTGGTGGAAGACGTACAAATAAAAAATCGGACCATCGCTAAGGCTGAAGGGCAATTGGTTAAATAACTCTTAGTGTCTTGAACTTTTATTCCGAAATAAAACTTGTTGTAAAAGGTTTGCTTTCCCGCAAAGGACGGTCGTTTTTAACTATACTGGGTATTGTAATCGGCGTGGCAGGGGTTATTACCATTATCGCACTCGGAGCAGGCGCACAAAGTCTGGTATTTTCCCAACTCACATCCTTGGGTACGAATCTTGTGGGCATTTTGCCCGGTAAGTCCAACGATACGGGACCGCCGGCTGCAGTATTCGGCATACAAATCACCACCCTCACCTTGGACGACGCCCGAGCCATTCAAACCGAAATACCCCACGTCGCTGCCGCTGCGGCGTTTGTGCGGGGGAGCGGCACAGTCTCATGGAACGGACAAAGTGTGGATACTTTCTTTACGGCCACCCAGGCTAGTCTCCCAAATGTCCAAACCACGCCGCTTGCCGGTGGGCGGTTTTTTGACGAACGCGAAGAAAAGGGTGGAGCCAATGTAATGGTTTTGGGGTGGGACGTAAAACAGGAGCTTTTCACCGACATCGACCCCATTGGTAAGGTTGTAAAAATAAAGAACGTACCTTTTGAAATAATTGGCTATACCAAAAAGCAGGGGACGGTGGCGTTTCAAAACCAAGACGACCAAGTGTTTATCCCCCTGGTCATCGGCCAAAAACAGCTCTTAGGAATTAACTACCTACAGTTTATCCGCGCCCGGGTAGACGAAACCGTAAATGTAAAACCGACCATAGCAGCAATTACGGAATTGCTCAAAGAACGACATCGTATCCGGACTAACGACGATATAGATTTTTCTGTTCGCGACCTCGCAGATGCCATTAAGCTTATCGGCGGTATAACAGACGCCTTGCGCTTGTTCCTCGCGGCCATGGCCGCTATAAGTCTTATAGTAGGCGGTATAGGCATTATGAACATTATGCTTGTTACGGTCGCAGAACGAACCAGGGAAATCG
>JAEUSE010000022.1 GCA_016788805.1 Candidatus Doudnabacteria bacterium | reverse complement strand
GTAAGCGCGTGGACTACTCCGGTCGAAGCGTTATTGTGGTCGGCCCGGAACTTAAGCTGCACCAGTGTGGGCTGCCGAAGAAGATGGCCTTGGAACTGTTTAAGCCGTTCGTCATTTCTAAGCTTATTGCCCGGGAGTATGCTCACAATGTACGAAGCGCGAACCGTTTAATTGAACAGGGCCGCACGGAAGTCTATGACATTTTGGAAGAAGTTACCCAGGGTCATTACGTGCTTTTAAACCGTGCCCCAACTCTGCACCGCTTAGGTTTCCAGGCATTTCAGCCGGTACTTATTGAAGGTAAAGCGATTCAACTGCACCCTATGGTGTGTGCCGCTTTCAACGCGGACTTTGACGGTGACCAGATGGCCGTGCACGTTCCTCTCACCGAACCTGCCCAGCGAGAAGCTCGGGAAATTATGGCCTCGGCTCATAACTTGCTCAAGCCGGCATCGGGAGATCCGGTTATGACTCCCGATAAAGACGTGGTGGTTGGTTGTTACTACATAACCAAGCTGCATGACGGCGCGAAGGGGACGGGTAAAATATTTACTTCTACTCAAGAAGCTGTCATGGCTTACAATAACAACTTTGTACACGTACAAGCCCCAATAAAGGTACGCACAGAGGAAGGGGCTATGCTCGACACGTCGGTCGGCCGACTTATTTTCAATCGGGTAATTCCCGCCGAGCTTGGTTATAGAAACGAAGCGTTCGATAAGAAAAAACTTCAGGCATTGGTTCGGGAAGCCTATCGGTTGCTTGGCGCGAACCGTACCGCAGAGCTTATCGACGATATCAAGCGGGTCGGGTTTACCTATATGAAAAAGTCGGGTATTTCCTGGGGCATGGATGATTTGCGCATCCCGCAGGAGAAATATTCTTTATTGGAAACCGCTGATACCGAGGTCCAAACTACCTATCAACAGTATGAGGCCGGTCTATTAACTGAGGACGAACGCTATAGCCGTGTCATAGAAATTTGGGCCGGCGTTACCGAGGCTGTCGCTAAGTTGGTGGCCAAGACGGTACAAGAACACAGTTCCGTAGATTACATTTTTAACTCCGGCGGCCGTGGTTCCGTGTCTCAGCTGACTCAGATGGCGGGTATGAAAGGTTTGGTGGTGAACCCGTCCGGTGATGTTATCGAATTACCGTGTCGTGCCGGTTTTAAGGAAGGTCTACAGGTGTTGGAATACTTCATCTCCACCCACGGTTCCCGAAAAGGTATGTCCGATACCGCGCTTAAGACCGCCGATGCCGGGTATCTGACTCGTCGTTTGGTAGACGTCGCCCAGGATATTGTGATTAACTCTGAAGATTGCGGTACGGAAGAATTTATTATCATCACCCGTGCCGAGAGCGAGGCAATGAACCGCGCGTTTGATCGTCGTTTGTTCGGCCGTATTACCGCGGAAGACGTTCGTACTCCGGAAGGCGAAGTGCTAGTAGCCAAGAACGGTGCTATAGACGAACTTATGTCCAAGCGGATTGCCGACAGCGGCGTGACTGAAGTAAAAGTCCGCTCTGTGCTCAAGTGTCAGCTATCTCGTGGTATTTGTCAGCAGTGTTACGGGTACGATCTTGGGTTTAACAAAATGGTAGAACTCGGTGCCGCAGCCGGTATTGTGGCCGCCCAAAGTATCGGTGAACCTGCGACCCAGCTCACCATGCGTACTTTCCACAGTGGCGGTTCTGCTTCGGAAAAAGATATTACGCAGGGTTTGCCCCGTGTGGAAGAATTGTTTGAAGCCCGTGTGCCGAAAGCCAAGGCAGTAGCGGCAGAAATTGCCGGACAGGCCTACATTACCAAAACGAGCAGCAAAGAGTATTTAGTGCGCATACAAGGCGACGATGTGCAGAAAGATGTGTATCAACTCCCTTCCGGTGTGCAATCAGGTATTCGTGACGGTGAAAAAGTAAGCGCCGGAGATACTTTATATGTCGACGAGTCCGGTAAGTCCGTCAAGGCTACCGAAGCCGGCATTGTGCGGGCGGAGAAAGACCGCATGATAGTCATACATGAGTCCGACTCGCTTCGCGAGTATGTTATTTCCGCCGCCTTTAGTTTATTAGTTAAGGCAGTTTGGATCCTGAAGAAGTGCTGCAACTACGCGGCACTGAAGCAGCGCAGAGTTACCTGGTGAAAGGTGCCCAGGAAGTGTATTCTTCTCAGGGCGCGCCTATTAACGATAAACATATTGAAGTTATTGTTCGGCAAATGTTCTCGAAGGTGCGCATTACAGACGCCGGGGATACGAATCTCTTAGTCGGAGAAACCATGGACCAGGCTCGGCTTCGGGTTGTAAATGATCAAATGCGCGGGCAGGGTTTGCGCCCCGCACAGTTCGCGCAGTTGCTCATGGGTATTACCAAAACTTCTTTGAATACCGATAGCTGGTTAGCTGCGGCTTCGTTCCAGGAAACCACCCGTGTACTTATTTCCGCGGCAGTTACCGGGCAAACCGACTACTTA
Source organism: Candidatus Doudnabacteria bacterium (assembly GCA_016788805.1). Classification (GTDB taxonomy): domain Bacteria; phylum Patescibacteriota; class Doudnabacteria; order UBA920; family UBA920; genus JAEUSE01. Next base: position 6,478 of record JAEUSE010000022.1, on the reverse strand, counting down.
CGGGGTTTGAAAGAAAACGTTATCATTGGTAAGATTATTCCGGCCGGTACGGGTTTTGACCGCGATAAGGCCATCCCGCAGCTGGATGAAATATTTCAAGCCAGCTTAGATTCCGGAGTTGCCGATTCCGATTCAGTTCAACCGGTTGTCTCAACCGTTGATGAAGCGGATGGTGCCGAAGAAGTCTAAAGATAAGATATAAAAATTCCCCCTGCGGTTCGCAGGGGGAATTTTGTGTTTTGCGCGTCGACGCGAACTACGTCGTAGCCTGATTGAAGATGTACAAGCTATTCATAGCCCGAGTCAGAGCAACGTAGAGTAAATCTTTATTCACTTGCTGTACCTGCGCAGCCAGTTGCGGAGTGAACGCGTGCACGTGCGGCTGTAGAAGAACGTCTGTATCAATGAGGCAGACTACATCAAACTCAACTCCTTGCGCTTCGTGTATGCTTAACACTTTTACTAACGGATTGTGCGCGTACTGTTGTTGTAGTGATGACACACTTCGGACATCTCGGGTAAGTACCCCTACGGTTACCGTCTCGTGTCGGCGGATAAGAGCGGCGATTTGTGTGTCTCTGTCTACGTGGTTAATGTACGTGTGGGTTTGGACTGCGGCTCCATCTCTAGCGTTGTTTGGAATGTGCGTAGTGAATCCCGCGGCTTGAATGTATTCCAATATTTGTTTGGTGGATCGGTATACCTTGTCTAACTTTACAGTGTTGGTGTCGGTAAATGTCTCTCCGACCTGTGTCCAGTCGCGTACAGTAAACATTTTAGTTTGTTGGGCCAGGTCGCCCACATACATACGAGACCCGAACGGAGCGGTGAGTTGTTGGAGCAGGGCCAACTGCTCCGGTAGATAGTTTTGTACCTCATCCAGCACCATCAGCGAGTATTCAAGGGGGATTTGCTGTGTTGTTCGTTTGACCCGACCGGCTTTTTGTTGCGCAAGCACTGTGACATTTTTTTGCAGCGGTCCGTGAGTGTGTATGCGGCTGGCTAAGAGGAGGGTGAGATCAATCCTGTCCAGGTATCCGTCTTTTGTTTGTTGAATAAACCACCCGAGTTCCGCATTTGGTAGGTGCCTGGCGTACGCATGCTTGAGCGTGAGGAACGGGTTGTCGGCGCTATACGGTACTCGGCTTTCCGATCGGAGTGCCTGTAGTTTGTGGTATTCATAGGTTGGTAAAGAGTCTTCGTCCAGGTTTGCGCGTTCTCGGTAAGGTAGTTCGAGCATTTTAAGCTGTGCTCGGGTAAAGTCGGCAAAGGTAGTAATGGTGACGTGGTGTATGCCGAGCTGTGGTAGGAGGCCGGAGAAATAGTTTTTGGTGTTGTGGTCGTTTACAAACACAATCGCATCTTCCGCTTTAAAACGCTCCGCCGCTTCCGGCGCCTGAAGCAGGTAGGCGATGCGGTGCAAGGCGAGTGTGGTTTTGCCGGATCCGGCCGGCCCGTTTATGAGCAGGTTCTGATTGGCCGGCGTACGGATAGCTTTATCCTGCGCCGCTTCAAGCTGTTCAATAATTTCCGGTAGCAAGAAGTCGGTTTTTCGTTTAGAGAAGTGCTCCTGGTATATCAGCTCGCGGCCGTGTTCGGTGTCTTCGGCGGCCATAAATAATATACGTCCGTCGGTAATAAGATACTGTTCTTTGGAGAGCAATTGTCCGCTTTGGGTGTTACCCCCGGGAATAGGATAGGTAAACGCGCCGGGCTCCTGAAAACGCAATACCGCCGCCGGGGCAGTCCAGGAATATATGTCTTCTTCGGTGAGGGGGAGTTTTGAGAAATAAAAAATCCGATCTGTATCATCAGTATCGAACCGGACTATGCATTTTATAAAATATGGAGAAGGGTAGAGTAAGCCTAAGTCTTCTATTTTTTGTTTTAACCGTTCAATGACCGCTTCTTGGGCGTACCGGGTATCTGCATCAAGGGAGGGGAGCCCTGCCGTTTTTTTGGCAATGGACTGTCTGGTTTCCGGAATCAGCGCCGTAATCCGTTTGCGTGTTTGGTCTAACCGCTCTGTGGCTGCGTGTAGCAACCGGTCTTTATTGAAATGTTGCATAAAGATGATTGTACGCAGGGTCGTTCGATTTGTCAAGTTTTAGGCACGCATTCAAACGGTGTGTTTTTTGGTTAGGTGACGGCCGATTAGCTTATAGATTTCGTCTACCGCAATAATCGGCAAGGCGAACCACAAGACAGTGTACCAGTCCTTAGCTTGTAGGGGTACGGTTTGTAGGATTTTTTGGAACGGGGGCCAGTATACCGCCAACACTTGCAGGCCGGCAACTAGGCCGGTTGCGGCCAGGAGCCAATAGTTGCGCCAAGGCTTGCTTACAAAAATACTTTTCTCGGTACGACAGTTCCATGCATTAAACCACTGCAGCACAGCGAGGAGGGTGAGAGCGAGTGTTTGCTTGTAGGCAAGGGTTCCGGTATGGGTCATAAATACATAGAGCGTGCTTAGGGCCATTACTGTACCCATAACACTCATGCGCACCGCGTCGTGGCCGGATAAAATAAAACGGCTCGGTTTTTTAAACGGCCTTACGAGTAAGTCTTCCTCTTTCGGCTCCGCCCCAAGGGCCACAGTCAAAAATCCGTCGGTAACGAAGTTCAACCAAATTATTTGTACGGCAATGACCGGTAACGGTAGACCCAAAAATACGGAAAAACTAACCGCGAGCAACTCCCCGGCTGATGTAGAAAACAGGTACAAGAGTACTTTTTTTATGGTTAAATAAATATTTCTGCCTTCTTCTACCGCACCCACAATGGTGGTAAAGTTATCGTCGAGTAAAATAATATCCGCGGCTTCTTTGGCGACTGCCGTACCCTTTTTACCCATAGCCATGCCGACGTCCGCTGCCAAGAGTGCCGGCGCATCGTTGACTCCGTCTCCGGTCATAGCAATGGTGACCCGCGCTCTGCCGTAGGCTTCAATCAACCGGAGCTTATCATCCGGAGTTACGCGGGCAAACACCGAAGTGGTGTGCAGCGTTTGGGCGAGTTCGTGCGGAGAGAGCTTGTACAGCTCCGGTCCTGTCAGCACAGTGTCGCCTTTGGTGTAAATACCGGCCGCTTCGGCAATTGCTTTGCCGGTCGGTGCGTTATCGCCGGTGAGCATGGCTACTCGGATGTGGGCCTCCCGGAGATTTTGTACGGCTTTTGGCACTTCGGCATGTAAAGGGTCAACCAAGAGAATAAGTCCGCCGAAAGTGAGTTTGGGTAACTCACCGGTTTTGGTGTGCGCGGCTTTGTTGTTATAGGCAAAGGCCAGCACTCGTAGCCCCTTTTTACTGGCGTTGGTTGCTTTGAGTAAAATAGATTTTTTATTTGCAGTTTCGCAGAGTTCTAAAATGTTTTCAGTCGCGCCCACGGCCGAAATCCACGGCTTCCTATCTATAAGGTGGACGGTGGCGTGATATTTTCGTCGGTAATCGAAGGGGATTTCTTCAATTAGTGGGTGTTCCGCGACCAGTTCGTCCCTCGAAATACCGATTTTCTTCGCGGCAATGACTAAAGCCGCGTCGGTTGGGTCGCCTGCTATACGTATTGCGTTGGTTTCGGTGTCTTTAATAATGCGCGCGTTGCCGCACAGGGCAAAGACGCGGCCCGCAATTAGAAGCGCGGGGTGTTCGCTCGGTGTAATTTGCACGGCATCCAAAAACACGCCTCCGGGCTCCGCGTAACCGCTACCGCTAAAAGTGTAGGTGTCGGCGTCAATAAGCACTCCCGTGGCCGTCATTTCGTTTTGGGTTATGGTGCCGGTTTTATCTACCGCAATCACATCCACTTGCCCAAGTGCTTCTATAGCCTGTAATTTTTTGACCAGCGCGTTTCGTTTGCTCATGCGCCAGACGCCGCTGGCCAGAATGAGTGTAACCGCAATGGGTAGTCCCTCGGGAATAATTGAAACAGCGAGTGAGACTACTATGCCGAACATTTCTCGGGTGGCAAATCCTTTAAGCAACCCTACGCCGAACAGCGCAAGGCTACAGCCAATAACTACTACTATCAGAATATTGGCTAAGTGACGGATTTGTACTTGTAATGGAATCTCTCTTTGTATATGGGCGACTTGTCCAGAAATGCTACCCATAACCGTATGCGCTCCGGTTTCTACCACCACCGCTCGGGCGTTTCCTGAAGTAACCAATGTGCCGCAAAAGAGCATGTTGCGTTGGTCCGGGAGGGGTAAGTACGGTCCGTTGCTTGGAATTGGCTCGGCGTGCTTTTCAGCCGGTACCGATTCACCGGTAATGGCAGACTCATCTACCTTGAGTGAGAACTGTTCCAATATGCGGCAGTCGGCGGGAACTTTCTCACCCTCGCGAAGCACTATAATATCACCCGGTAGCAGTTCGGCATCGGGGAGGGTAATTTCTTGGTTGTCCCGCATTACGGTGGCTTGGGTGGTTACTAACTGCTCTAAGCTGGCTAGCGTTTTTACCGCACGGCCCTCTTGGAGGGCGCCGATAACGGCGTTGACTAAAAGCACCGCGGCAATAATTGCTCCGTCCGCGTATTCGCCCATGGCGGCCACTGTTGCGGCTGCGGCAAAGAGTAAGTAAATGAGCGGGCTGGCAAATTGCCGGAAAAATATTTTTACGTATGAATCGGGTTTTGCTTTCGGGAGGGTGTTTGGGCCGAATAGTTGAAGGCGGGCCCGGGCTTCGGCTGAAGTTAAACCGTCGCCGTCTACTTTGAGGCGTTTGAGTACTTCCTCGCTTTGTATTTCGTACCAATGTGTTTGTGTTTCCATACCTACGTGTCTTTACTACATTCTAGCAAATAAAAACAGTCCCGACTCTAGTCGGGACTGTTTTGAGCTTTTAGGCTTCCGGCCACTTAGAAATTATGAGTGGTTCCGAGTATTTACGTAATCCGCGTTCACTCAGTAGGGCAGCAATATGTTCGGTGATGAACGGCATGAACGGATGGAGAAGTTTTAGGGTAGTGATAAGTACGTGGCACAGAATTTTTTTTGTGTTGTGTTTGGTTACTTCGTCAGTAAGCTGTGCTTTGCTTGCTTCTATGTATACATCCGCAAATTCGTGCCAGGTGAATTGGTAAATGCTTTGCGCTGCTTCATGCAGGCGGAAGTTTTCTAAATGTTCCGTAACTTCCGCGGTTGTAGATATGAGTTTTGCCAGTATGCCCTTATCGGCATCGGTAATCGGGCTCGGTTCTGTATCATCCATTATCCCTTGTCCACTGTCCGTCTCCAGGTTTGTCATTACAAACCTGGCTATATTCCAGAGTTTATTCGCAAAGTGCTTCATGCCTTTTATTTTATCTTCGGCTAAGGCAATATCAGTCCCGGGTGCGGTGTTGAAGGTAAGGGCAAAGCGTAAGGCGTCGGTACCGTACTTAGTTATCATGTCCAGCGGGTCTACAATATTGCCTTTGCTCTTGCTCATTTTCTGTTTATTGGCGTCACGAACTAGGCCGTGCAAGTACACTATGCGGAACGGTACTTGGCCGGTGAGGGTGGTAGTTTGAAGTATCATGCGCGCCACCCAGAAGAATAAAATATCATAACCGGTTTCAAGTACGGTACTGGGGTGAAAGTCAACAAGGTCTTGCGTTTGGTTGGGCCAACCCAAAGTGGAGAAGGTCCATAGGCCGGAGGAGAACCATGTGTCTAGGGTGTCGGTGTCTTGGCTGAGGTTGTCGCCAACAGGATCCTGGATAAGGGTGAGCTGTTTGTAAGATGCATTTTGGATAGCGCCAAGCTTTGTTCGGTAGTCCACATAGTCTTCTTTTTTACGACCCTCAAGGTAGGCTTGAAAGACCGCGTTAAAACCACCGTGCGCAACGACCAATACCGCCCCTTCGGTGTGCAGTCGCTCCAATTTTCCGACTGCTGTTTGTATTCGCGACTCAATACTTTCTAAGCTTTCTCCGGTTCCGGCTTCTTGCGCCTGTGCGAAGCCGTGTAGGTCGGGGTCTTCCGGTTTGCCGATAAGTTCGCCTACGTGAATTTCGGCAATTTCGTTCCAGGTTTGAATAGCGCTTTCCGGCAGGCCGAGTTCTTGGGCCACAATTTGAGCAGTCTCTTGTGAACGGCGCAGCGGCGAAGCGATGATAGTTTGTACGCCACAGCCCCGAAGGTTGTCTGCTAGTTGTTTGGCTTGGTCACCGCCCAGTGGGGTGAGCGCGCTTTCCGGACGAGCAAGTATGTTATGCGAATTATCTTCGCATTGGGCGTGTCGGGCAAGGAAAACCGTTTTCTCTTTCGGTAGGTGTTGGTTCCCTTCGGTGTCGTACCACACCGGTACTTGGTGGCCGTACCAAATTTGCCTGGATATACACCAGTCGCGTAGGTTGTCTATCCAGTGGTAGTTGCCGCCGCGCGGCTTGCCGAAGAGGCATCCGTGGTACTTGAAGCCATGACGTTGCAGCCACTCCTCGGTCACGGCACGGTGCGCTTCGGTGCGGCTGGTGAAGAAGGTGATGATGTGCCCCT
>JAEUSE010000229.1 GCA_016788805.1 Candidatus Doudnabacteria bacterium | reverse complement strand
GGCCACAAACCAATCTTGCTGCGCAATTTGTTGCGGGCTGATATTTTTGATGGTGAGTAAGCTTGGGTTAATTTGCTTAAGGAGTAGAAAGCCTGTCAGTAACACAGTTATACCTAAGAGCGAACTGGCTATCCAACTTTTAGCAGTACCGACTTTTGATTCGCTGCCGCCGGAAAATATGTACATGTATCCGGCAAAAATAATCATCATAACCGCGGCTATGGCGGAAATGACTAACGCGTACTTGTACAGGTTGTTCACGCAGGTAAATAAATCGGTGTTCGAGGCGGTACCCGATCCTTGCGTGGGAGTACAGGGTAAACCGATGGCTGCCGCATGGGCAGTGGCGGGAATGAGTATGAGACTAAATGCGCAAATGCTTGCCGCGAGGAGTTTTTTAATTTTTGTGGGCATTTATTTTGTATATAATGATACGTTATTAAATTTCCAGTTTGACCCATCGTAAACTAGCTCGAAGTCTATAATTTGATGGCCCGCAGGCTTCGTCTCCTTTAGGTTGGAGAGGTTGTATATGAGTGTATATACACTTGCGTTATACACTTTGCTTGCTTGGTTGTAGTATAAGGCAATTTGAGCGGTGCTATCCGCAACACCGTACTGGCGATATCCTGGTTTAGCAGCGGCTTGCAGCTGCTCAATGTAGTTCTTGAGAGCTGTCTGGCCTTTCACGGTGAAGTAGTCAGCAACTCCGTTAATTCCGTTAAAGTCTTGGTAGCCGTAGGTCTGTACTACCCCGGCCATATTGCCAATGAACGTGGATAAGCGTTGTCGCTCCTCAAAACTTAATTTTTTAGTACTATCTATGAGTTTGTTTGGGTCGGGAACAAATTTAGGCAATGGGACGGACGATAAATTCCCTCCGTCCGTTTGTGATTGGGTGGAAATAGGGTTGCCGGTTCTTCCGGGAATAATAGTTCCGCCGGGTTGGGTACCCGCTGGGGCCGGAGCCTTAAACGCGAAGTAGAACAAAAGTCCCCCGCCGACCAGGGCAAAGATAATTGCACCGACCAATATGGTTGTTTTAGACATAGAGGTATTAATTAGTTTCCGCTATTTGCTTTACATAAATTGTATTTGGCCATAGCGTCAGCCCCATAAGCTCGAGCTCGAGGGCCGCTGCCATTGTACGCTATAAATGCAGACTCTAAGTCCCCACTGTTTCTGGATAAACTTCCGGCCATCATTTTGGCGGAAATGCTCATGTCTGTATCCGGGTTGAGCAGCTCCGCGACTGTGTACCAACGTCCAAACATTTGCCTGGCGGGAGTATTTGGGTCCGGCCATTTTCCATAGCGGTGTGTTAATGGGAAAATGGTTACCTGGGTCAAACCAATACCGTGGGAGTGGTTCCAGTCCAGTCCGTGCTTGGGTGGGCTGCCCGCGTTGAAGTTTTCCCCTTGGGTTGCTCCCCCATCGTGACCAATGGAGTCAGCTCGTCCGCCAATCGATTCTTTTCGAACGATAGTATCGAGAATACAAGGGTCGAGGTTGTATTGTTGTGAATATTTGTTAATGAGGTCCTTCCACTGGCCGATGTTGATTGGCTTGCCGTATCCCCCGTTCCCCGGCCCCCCCGCATAGGGTTTGGTGTAGTCGTTGGCCACAAACCAATCTTGCTGCGCAATTTGTTGCGGGCTGATATTTTTGATGGTGAGTAAGCTTGGGTTAATTTGCT
>JAEUSE010000228.1 GCA_016788805.1 Candidatus Doudnabacteria bacterium | reverse complement strand
ACTGTTAGATTTCACGAAGCTTGGTTGTACAGGCTCTGGGCGAGTGCCTGGAGACTCTGTCGGAACCGCCGGAGTTTCAAACTCTTGGCGGGTTTGTATACCCTGGTTACACGGGGTCGCGATCAAGCTTTTGTAGGGACCTTCACGCCAAAGGGTCCCAGAAAGTAACGACTACACATTATATTTTTATTATGACTTATTTAAAAAATTTATTTACTCCACAGCAAAACCGTGCGCTCGTGTCTATGTTGGTGCTCACGGTAGTGTGCTCAGGTATAGCGCTTTCGAGTGCCGTGTTTTCGCAGGCGTCGGTTACTCAAAAATTGTATGGAGTTAACCGCAGCGGGGGAGAGTTCGGCGCGCATGCATTACCTGGTGCATTGGGTACTGACTACATTTATCCAACCAGCCCCGACGAGTTTAAGCCTTTTGCCGCCGCCGGTATGACCTTGGTGCGCGTGCCGTTTTTGTGGGAGCGAGTACAGACAGAAAAAAACGGACCCCTAGTCGCGTCTGAAGTCGCGCAGCTTGCTGCAGTACTGGACGCCGCCGGTACGCACAAGTTACAGGTTATTTTAGATTTGCATAATTACGGCCGGTATTATGGACAGGCTTTGACCGAGGGTGATATGTCTTCGTTTGCCGATGTATGGGCTAAGCTTGCGGCTCACTTTGGCAGTCATCCGGCTTTATATGGTTTTGAACTTATGAATGAACCGCACGACATGCCCGGTGAAGGTAAGGTGTGGAATAAGCTGGCTCAGGCCGCGACTGACGCTATTCGAAACCAGACAACCAAACCCTGGGTGCTCGTACCGGGCTATAGCTGGCAAGCGGCTCGTTTTTGGAAAGACAATAATAAAGACTTGCGTGTAACAGACCCGGCCAATAAGGTTATATACACTGCGCATATATACTTTGACCACGATAACAGCGGCGTGTACTCCAGAAAAGTAGAAGAAGCTAAACCGGATCCGACCAAGGTGGCGGAAATGGCTAAGCCGTATTTAGATTGGCTCGCTGAAAATCAAGTTTTGGGCATGTTTACAGAGTACGGCATACCGCGTGACGCGGCGTGGCAACCGGTACTCAAAACATTTTTAAAGCTGATTGATGCTCATCCGAACGTGGTAGGTGGTACGTACTGGGCAAGCGGTGCGTGGTGGGGTGATTACCCGCTTTCTGTGGAGCCTGCTGATGACGGTGTTGTAAAACCGCAGTTTGTGCAATTGCTCGGCTATCCAACCCATGCGTTTCCGGCTGTATTGCCAAAAGTGGCAAAACCCGGAGATGTTGTCGGGTTTAACGGGAATCCGACGTTGTTTGTGGTAACCAAAGAGGGGTTGTATCCGTTTGCTGTGTTCGATACGTACCAAAACTACCGGAGGCAAAACCCTAAGGCGACGCTGCGAATTCTTAAGTCTAGCGTGGGCTACACCCTGCGCATGCAACCCATAGAAGACGGCGGAGGACAATAGACCCCGCTGTCATTCCGGATTCTACAAGCGAGTCATCGAGTGCGGGAAGTCCGGAATCTATCTTGGTAACGTAGTGATGTATATGAACAAACAAACATTTGTCGGAGTCTTCAACCCAGAATGGCAGCTTGTCGCTGCGGTAACAAATGGGAGCGGTGGATTGGTAGTTATCGATGTATTACCGCATGACTACGGTCAAGTTATTACCGGCGTTTTAGAGAGGCTTAAAACAGAGA
>JAEUSE010000227.1 GCA_016788805.1 Candidatus Doudnabacteria bacterium | reverse complement strand
CTGGAGGCAAAAAACTGTCGTCTTTAGTCCGTTTATACAGTGGGCGCTTATGCCGTTATTGGCAATTTTGTTTAGCCCGCACACAAACTACCACGATTTGAGCCTGATATTTTTCGCAGAGCTCTTAGTGTTAAAATATATCGTGCTACCGCAGCAGAGCGGGCAACAAGTCGGGAGTCGGGCGACCTTTTGGAGCTACGTGTTCATTGGGCTCCAAATGGCCGCGCTGAGTGCCCTGCTGCCCCTGAGCGCCGTTATGGCCTGTCTCCTGCTTGTGTGTACCCTGTATTTGCTGTATTTTGAGTATAGACAGGTCGGTGCCGTAGGTGTCCTCGGGGCCAAAAAACAAGCTCTGCCGTAGCACTCCTTTTTACATATATGAGCATTATTATTGGATTAATAGCCCAAAAATTAGCCGGAAAGGATACGGTAGCTGAGTATCTGGTTCAGAAGCACGGAGCGGTTTCTTACGCCGGCGGGCACATTTTAAATGATATTTTGGCTATCCTTGGTCAGACGGTGAGTAGGGATAACGAAACCAAGTTAGCCGTGAGCCTCCGCGAGGCTTTTGGTGAAGAGGTATTGAATAGTGCTATACTCAACCGTCTGCAAGGGGTTCAGGCTCAGTTAAAACTTATTAACGGAATTCGTAAGCCAAAGGAGTTTATCCAGGCGCAACAGGCAGGCGTTCGAACTGTATACATTCACTCGACCCCGGAGGTGCGCTTCGCCAGATATCAGAACAGGCAAGAAAAGGTGGATGACGGAACATTAAGTTTCTCTGAATTTATACAGCAGGATGAGCAGTCGCCCACGGAAAGGGATATAGTGGCCATAGGAGAGCAGGCCGAGTTCCGATTGGAAAACAATGGTCAGCTTGATGACTTATATGCGCAAGTAGACCAACTGATTAGGCAATTATTACACAGTTAAGAAAGAACCATGTCCTGGTTACGTAAAACGGATAAGCGAGAAAAAAAGCTTGGAGCTATTATCGCAATTGAGTCGGTATCGAGCGAGGTTGCCCAGACCTTGCTTGCGAGTATTGAACGGGAATTAACCACCGCCGGGTTTGCCGCTTCGGTTATCGAACTGCCCACAAAACAGGCGGAAAACAATATTCCCGCTGTGTTTGAGTTTCCCGAATTGCTTGATAACCAAGAAGTTATGGGTTTTGTGGCCGGTTTGGATAAATGTATTGAACTGAAAACATTAAGTGCGCGGGTAGAACAAGGGGAGACTATCTTGCTCACAGGTAGTCGTCTTGCAGTTGCCGCCTGGCTCGCCACAGAAATTTCGGAATACAACAGTCGGGTAATACTATACCGCTGGCTTGAGCGAGTTGATCAGGTGCTATTGAGAGTTCCCAAAGTTGATTTGTCGATTTATGTGGATGCTTTGCCTGAACATGTAAGTGATATTGAACACATAAGTGCCCCCGCCGGTTGGTTGCAGAGGACTGTGCCGGCCATCGCGGACCTGCGGGAGAGTTTTCTCGAGGCGGCTCAGCTTACGGCCGGGGTAAAAGTAGTGCCTGCCCACAAAAACGGCAAACTGATGCCGGACGGAGAAATTCACAATCGGGTATGGAATTTAGTCAGGCGTATCGCGCTTAAGACAAACCGTCCCCCGACCTAATTATGCAACCGGCAGACTTATTAAAACGTTTAGACGACTTGACCGAACAGGTTGCTCAGCTGCAGCCTTTTTTGCAATTGGAAA
>JAEUSE010000226.1 GCA_016788805.1 Candidatus Doudnabacteria bacterium | reverse complement strand
CACTTTTTCTATGTCCTCATCCTGGGTATTGTAGTACAATTCAATCTCTTCACCAATTGTTAGGCCGGACTTCTTCCGCAAATCTTGCACTGCCCGTTCTAACTCTCGGGCATACCCCTCCAAGCGCAGCTCTTCGTTCAATTCCAAGTCCAACAATACCGAGGAGACCTTTCCGCCGCCCACGCTCGTATGAACGTTACCACGCGTACGAGACCACTCTGCCAGCTGTTCGTAATCATCCACCAACTTAACATTCAACTCTTCCAGTACTATAGCCAGATGTTCATCACTCAGCCGCACATCCGTCGACTGAGTTTGATAAGCCAGAGCTCTCAGCGGTTGGCGTACAGAGACAGCTGCTGCCTTACGTCCTGCCAACGCAACACTCACGAGTTCTCTGACCAAATTCATCTGCTCTAAAATTCTTACATCTACACTTGCCCCTTGTCCCTCATCCCTTGTCCCCGCTTCCGGCCACGCAGATACATGAACAGACTCTTCTCCGGTCACGTCGCGATAAATATAGTCACTCACAAACGGAGCAATAGGAGCCAACACCTGACAGGTTCGGGCAAGCACGTAGCCCAACGTCTGTAATGCCGCTGTAGAAGACTCATCATTCGCTTTTATCCGATCCCTACTGCGGCGCACATACCATGTAGATAGCTCATTAATAAACTCCACCAATTCTCGACAGGCCCTCGGAGTATTATAGTGGTCGAGTTGATACGTCACCACGCCGATCATTTGCTTCAAGCGCTCCAAAACCCAACGATCCAAGACATGAATAGGCTGTGGGTGATAAGCGGTCGGTTGTAGTTTCTCCGCTGAATACATACGATAGAACGACCAGACGTTATACAGTAACATATTCACTTTTTGCGAAACTTCTTTTACGCCCGCCTCCGAAAAATTAAAGTCATCCCCGTTCATAACCGGACTCTGCATGAGGTAAAACCGAATGGCATCCATGCCGTACTTGTCAATCAAAACCCATGGGTCCGGATAATTGTTTAACGACTTAGACATTTTCGCGCCGTCTTCGGCTAAAATAGTTCCGGTTGTTACCACGTTCTTAAACGGTGCTTTTTCAAACAAAGTCACACCCAGCACATGCATTACATAAAACCAAGCCCTAGTCTGCGCTATATACTCGGCCACAAAATCCGCCTGCGCCCGGTGTTTAAACAATTCTTGTTCTTCGAACGGATAATGAATTTCCGCAAAAGGCATAGAAGCCGACTCCACCCAACAGTCCACCACTTCCGGTACGCGAGTCATGCGGCCGCCGCACTGCGAACACGGAATGATTACGGCATCTATGTACGGCTTGTGCAAGTCCAACTTCGACACCTCACCGTTATACTCAGGGTATACTTCCCGAAAATTACTAGATTTTTCTATGAGTTCCTCGACCGAGCCAACACACAAAGTCTTTCGGCAATCGTTCTGCTCACAACGCCAAAACGGCAGCGCGGTTGCCCAAAAACGGTTTCGAGAAATATTCCAATCGGGTGCCTGCTGGACGCTGTTCTGAAAACGTCCTTCTTTTAAATGCTCGGGATACCAAGAAACTTCTTTGTTCTCTTTTAACAATGCCGGCTTAATCTTTTGAATATTTATAAACCAAGCCGGCAAGGCGCAATAATACAGCGGCGTACTGCAGCGCCAGCAATGCGGATAGCTATGGGTAAACGGTTTGACTCGAAACACCAACCCACGTTGGGTCAG
>JAEUSE010000225.1 GCA_016788805.1 Candidatus Doudnabacteria bacterium | reverse complement strand
AAGGCCATGAATACGAAACGAATCTTGTTCATTTATCTTTCCTTTTGCTGCTGCATTTTTTGGTTTTGGCTAGCGTTACTACGAACTGTGCCAGAGTTCTTACTAGCCATCGACGGCGTTCTCAAAACTTACTGACCGGACAAGGGACCGGACCACTCGAACTTGTAGTTCTTGTGTGTCTTTGCGAACTTCGCCTTGACCGCCGCCTCAATAGCGGCTTTTTCTTCCGGGCATGAGGGTGGCTGAAACCAGTGATCATTTTCGAGCGCACCGGAAGCAGGGGTGTAAGCCGGCCCAAACATCGAAATTGTTTTGTCGCTCTTTTCGATGTAGACAAGAATGTCACTGCTTTTATAGCTGGCTTCCGTATTAACGCCTTTGCCGGCGGTTCTCAACACTGCGGGAGAACCGAGACAGTCGGCGGAAATTCGATCTTGCGCAGCAACGACCGGCGCCGTAATCGAAGTAGATAACGAGGCAATGGCGCAAGCCAAAGCCAGAATTGCGACGAGCAGATGTTTGTTACGCATCGTACAAAACTCCTTGTTGTGAAAGTGCTGCTGTTGGTGTTTTTAGCTAAACCAAAAAAGCGATTACTGCCTACCGCCGGATTACTTTCCGGTTAGCCATTTAGGGGGTTTATTGGCGGTAGGAACTTAGGCCTTAAGTAAGCCTGAATTCCCACAGCCAAACTTAATACGACAATGTATTATACAATATATATGTATATACGTCAAGATTGACCAATCCCCCCTATTTCCCGTATGCTAAATAGGCAAAACTTCAGTTTTTCTGAATTTTCTAACTCTTCTAATTCTTCTTCCTCTTCTAGGTATATGAAATTACTTCCTCAAATCCTCCAACTCGCCAACATTATTGTGATGGCCCTACTCATTATTTTTATAATTATGCAAAACCGCTCTCAAGGGCTTTCTACGGTCTTTGGTGGTAGCGGCGGCATTTCCGCCACTCGTCGTGGGTTTGAAAAATGGGTTTTTTACGCGACCATAGTTATGTCGGTTTTATTTGTCGGCCTGAGCGTTGCCAGCCTCATTGTGACAACCCGAGCCTAAACCTGCATTTAGCCTTACATTTGTGAGTACGACACAGTCCTCAACTCGAAACTGGTTAAATCTTTCCTTGTACAGGAAAGTTTTTTCTTTCATGGCGCCCTGGGAAAAAAAATTGGCGGCGATACTCCTCACGGCTATTATTGCCAGTTTGTCCTGGAGTGGGACGATTTTTTACAGAAACAACACGCAGGCCGTTCCCGGACACGGAGGCATACTCAACCAAGGCGTAGTCGGTCAACCAAAAACCATAAACCCCATACTCGCCGTTACTCCGGCTGACCTATTACTCACCCGGGCGGTCTTTAGCGGTTTATACACCTACAACGACCACGGCCGACTCACGCCGGACTTAGCCGCCGACTTTCCCGGCATTTCCAGCGACGGCAAAACATACACCGTCACGCTTAAACCAAACCTCACCTGGCATGACGGCAAACCCATTACCACTGCCGACGTCATATACACCATCTCCAAAATTCAGGACCCGGCTGTAAATAGTCCGCTCCGGGGTCTTTGGCTCTCTACTACAGCGCAAGCAATTAGCGACCGAATTGTTATTTTTACCACCAAAGAAGAAAGCGGGCCGTTTCTACACAATTTAACCGTGGGACTGCTTCCGGAACATATTTGGCACACCGTACTTCCGGAAAACTTTGCTAGCACAGG
>JAEUSE010000224.1 GCA_016788805.1 Candidatus Doudnabacteria bacterium | reverse complement strand
ATCGTCATCGAGGACACGCAGATTCAATTTGGCGAGCTTCAACTGGAACAGGATACCTCGGCTTCTGTGAAGGGCAGCGTCAAAGCTGCGGACGGACATCTTCTTGCCGGAGTCCGTGTCTGGGCGAATAAAAAAAGCGACGGCTCTAAAGTAGAAACAACCACCAGTGAGCTGGGTGCTTTCATACTCCCGGTTGAAGCTGGGGCTGAACAATCCGTCGAAGTCTTTTTTGAGGGGATTGTCAAAGGTGAAACCGTCTCAATGAAGCAAGATTGCGTGGCTTCCAATAGTTACGTGAACATCATCCAACTAGCCAAACGTTAGCCCGACTAGTGCGGGCACTTTTCCAAAAACATAATATCGCTTCGCTCAATTTGTACTGAGCGAAGCGATATTTGTTTTTATATGCATTTTTTACCAAATCACCACATGCTGGTCCGGGGCTATGTACATGGGGTCGCCGGGTTGGATGTTGAAAGCTTCGTAGAAGGGGGTGAGCTGGCTAAGTGTGCTGTAGTTGTGATAACAGCCGTTGTTCCCACCTTTTTTCGTTTAAAAGATTAGGTATAGGAAACAGAAAGAAATAGCCTATCATTTCTTTTCCTTGTTTGGGATCAGATTTATATACTTGAGTGTATGTGCAACAAAACCGTCGGGAATAAAATTCCTGACGGTTTTGGGTTTAGGGCAGGTTTCGTTTGAAGTTAGAAACCTGCCATGTATTGTAATGTCCACACCGCTACTGCTGTGGCGTAGCCGGTGAGCGCGGGCCAGAATGCAATTTTCAGGTACCGTTGAAAATTGAGTTCGGGGACCATGCCCATAGCCACTACTCCGGCAGCAGAGCCGATGACCAGCAAACTGCCACCGGTTCCCACGGTGATGGCCAGTAGGACCCACAGGCTCGGTTCGGCAATGTGCAGCATCTGAATTGCAATGGCCGTTTGGGGCACATTGTCCAGCACTGCTGAGGAAAAGCCTAGGCCGATGTTGC
Source organism: Candidatus Doudnabacteria bacterium (assembly GCA_016788805.1). Classification (GTDB taxonomy): domain Bacteria; phylum Patescibacteriota; class Doudnabacteria; order UBA920; family UBA920; genus JAEUSE01. The sequence goes on along the minus strand of JAEUSE010000224.1, from coordinate 754 downwards.
CAAGAATAACCTTGGCGGGCGAAGGATTGTTGCCGTAAATGAGGTGTGCGAGAGTGTCCAGCGCACCCATGGTGTGCAGCGCTGATACGGCCAGCAAAATCCCCACAAAGAACTTGATGCTGGCAATATCCGTTTTTTGCAACAAAGCTTTGATTGAAGCGTCTAAGTGGGTTTGGTCTTCGGTCTTCTTTTTCAGTCGGTCGACGCATACCCATACCAGGCCGAGACCCAAGAGCAGGCCCATATAGGGTTTTAAGTGGAACGTATTCATGAGCACTGGTAATGTAAAAGAGCCAAACACCAATGCGATAATGAATTTTTCTGACCGTTCCAGTTTTGTGGTTATCTCCTCCGTGGAATCGTAGTCTGATTTTTCAAGTTTGCGTGTGAGTAGACCAGTGGCGACCAGCCACAGCGAGAACGAAGGTAGGAAGCCGCGGCTTATAACTTGCCAGGTATTAAACTTGCCGGCGATCCACAACATGATTGTGGTCACATCGCCAATTGGAGACCAGGCTCCGCCTGCGTTTGCGGCAATAACAACACCCGCAGCAGCAAGTACCATGTTGCCATTCTTAAAGAAGCGTCGGCTGATCTGGATCATGACGATGGTAGTCGTCAGGTTGTCCAGTACGGCGGACAGGATGAATGTTAGAAAGAGGATGAGTATAAACTGCTGTTTTTCAGACAGGTGCAGCTCGTACAACTTTTCTCTCAGTAGGTCGAAGAATCGGTAGTGGACCAAGATTTCAAC
>JAEUSE010000223.1 GCA_016788805.1 Candidatus Doudnabacteria bacterium | reverse complement strand
CTCATTTTAATTTTATTCGCGTATTTTTTTGTGCGTGGGACAAAGGTAGCCGCGGCTGCACCCGACATGTTCGGTCGGTTACTTGCGTCCGGTTTGGTGGCAATGATATGCATTCAAGTCGTTATTAACATTGGGGCAATTATTGGTATACTTCCCTTAACGGGTATACCGCTGCCCTTTTTTAGCTATGGGAGCAGCGCGCTAATTGTTAACCTCTGCGCGGTAGGTATTTTATTGCAAATTAGCCGACACGCCATCGTTAAGTCCGATCGCTAGATGGACACCGGCAAAACACGTTGCGTTACTAAATACAATTGGAGCAAGAGTTCCCGCGTTACCTTAAAATAAGAAAGTGTCTGGGCGGTGCCCACCTCACTTACTATGTACCCAAGAAATAGAAAAATAATTTGGCGACTCAACCCATACCTTAAGAATAGATCTACGTGGTATCGTGTTTCAGATGGATTGTTGTATGTGCCGTACGCCGCTGGTTTGTTGGTGTTCCACGCCGTGCGTATAAGCGGCGGAGCTTTGGTGGCGCTCTGCCACGGAGTCGGCGTATTGGTCGTACTGTTTGTCCAAGGTGCCAGGCGCGTTACTCGTCGGGGTGGGTTTTTCTTGCAAGAAGATTTTGCGGATACTACACGTTCGTTGCCGTATCGCTTAGCTCGGGTTCGACGCATAGAGTTTGCTTATAGTTTAGCGGTGCTGGGGGTATTTATTGGTGCTAGTTTTGGCGTGTTTAAGGTTGGTTTGTTGCTGGCCGACGGACAAGCTCTGAAGGGAAAAATACTCGGTCAAGCAGTCTCCGCTTTAGAACAGCTTAAAACGGGTAAAGATAAGCTTGCTGCCGAAGACCCTGAAGCGGCCGCGGCAGTCTTTGGCCAAGCGGTACACGCGTTTAAAGACAGCGAGCAAGATATACAGAACGCAAACTTGCTTATTAAAGGTTTATTGTCTGTGATTCCGGCGGGGCAAGATGCGGAGCATATTTTAAAAGCCGGCGAACACGGAAGTCAAACCGCGGTGCATTTGGCGCGTTTGTTTAGCTTGGCGAAAAATTTAAAAATAACGCAAACCGGCTTGGCCGGGGAAGGCGGGCTTGCTCCCCTTAAAGCCGAGTTTGAAGCGGCCCGCATTTCTTTGGGATTGGCCGCTGACGAACTACAGCGGGTGCCGATGGACGCCGTCCCGGAGAATCAACGGGAACGTTTTGTGTTGGTGCAAAATTCGCTGCCAAGCTTGCGTGAAGCGTTGGATACTGTGAGTAGCGCTCTAGCGGTAGCCGACGCACTTACAACCGGGCGGAAGCATGTGTTGCTCATTTTGCAAAATAATAACGAATTAAGAGCTACGGGGGGGTTTGCGGGTACATATGGCGCGTTTGATGTCGACAACGGCGCGATTACCAAGCAGGTGATAAGTAGTATTTACGATTTGGACGGCCAACTAACAGAAACCTATATTCCGCCGCTCCCGTTGTTTGCGGTGAATAATAGGTGGTACTTAAGAGACGCAAACTGGTTTGCCGATTTTTCGGAGTCCGCGGAGAGCATGATTGGTTTTTATGAACAGGAGGCACGTCAAACACCCGACGTGGTGGTGGCCATTACGCCGACCGTGGCGGTTAATTTGTTAAAGTTAACCGGGCCGATTGCTATGCCCGACTACGGGGCTGTGCTTGATGCCGATAATTTTGTTGAAGTTACCCAGGTGGAGACTTCGGTGCATTATGATAAGCAGGAAAATAAACCC
>JAEUSE010000222.1 GCA_016788805.1 Candidatus Doudnabacteria bacterium | reverse complement strand
CATGGCCTTGGTCGTTACCTTGGCCGCACTTTCAACTTCCGCGCGGGCTCAATCAACCGGGATAAACGCCTGTTTTAAAGGGCAGGCAAGCGCCGGCCTCGGAGGCAAGGTTCAAACTGACTTCATCTTCGAAGGTATCCCGTTTCTCTTGAGTTTCGACGAGTACGATTCCGGGAATAGCGTGACGGCCTATGGGAAGTTCCAGGGCAAGTCAGAAGAGGTTAACGAGCTTGGAGTTTTCGAGTATGCGTACATCCCCTTTCTCACGTCTTGCGACAAGAAAAACGCCTTGACTAAAGCTTTGCAGAAAGCCTTCCCGGGTTATAAAGTCAAATTTGCCGGGGACAAGAGCAAGGCGGACAAGGCCAAAGAAGGGGCGGAGAAGCTCAAAGACGGCGCTGTGGACAAGGGCAAAAGAATCTGGGGTAAGCTCAAAGAAAAGAAGCCCTAAGTGGGCTAGCGGTAGGCAGTGAACCTGCCAAATATAACTTTTAGGAGAAGGAATGAAACGGGCACAAGGCCTGTAGACGAAACCAGCCAGTGTATATGCCCGGGGTATACTTGGCTGGTTTTAGTTCTTTGTGATAATGTCTAGATGCTCAAATTTTTACCGAAAGGAGGATCGGCCATGAAAATTTTTGACATAGTACTCAAGGTGGTCATAATCGGCGGAATGCTATACGCATTCACCGCCGCAGCGCTAAAGGCATTGTTTGGCTTCAGGCTCCCTGGAGTTTGAAGTTGGACGTCGCTGGGTTCGGATACATCCGGGCCCAGCTTTTTTATTTCAGTCGCTATAGATCCCTTTTTATAATTTCGGCTTTGGCTTTGCCTACTATTTCTTCTAATTTTTCTATTTCCCACCTCTTCGGCGGGTCGCCGAGGGGGGCGACTTCTATCAGCATTACAGGTTTTCTTTAATTACTACAGCTTTCGCATTGCCGACTACTTTTGCGAGCTCCTCTAGCGATATGTTTTTAATTGCACTCACTGTACCAAACTTCTGTTTGAGGAGTTTTTTTGTTTTCGGGCCAATGCCGGGAATGGTGTCGAGCGCAGATTTAGTTGCTTGCTTACTGCGGAGGCTGCGGTGGAAGGTTATGCCAAACCGGTGGGCCTCGTCGCGGAGTCGTTGCAGGAGTTGGAGAGAAGGGTGGTCGTGACTGAGTACAATTGGTTCGGGGTTGTGGGGGAGAAAAATTTCCTCAATGCGCTTAGCTAACCCCACCATGGGAATGGTGGGTAGGTGAGAGGTTGTAGGTTTGAGGTTAGAGTTTAAATTCTTACTCTCACCTGTAACCTGTAACCTCATTACTTCCTCTTGCGCTTCAAGGGCGGCGGAGAGTTGGCCTTTTCCGCCGTCAATCACTATGAGGTCAGGCGTTGGCCACGGCTGTCCATGATTCATAATTCCTGATTCATAATTCTCCAGACGACCCAGTCGTCTGGATATAGTTTCTCGCATCATAGCAAAGTCGTCGGGTGTGTCCTTGGAACGGATTTTAAATTTCCGATATTCCGACTTTGCCGGTTTACCGTCTATAAACACCACCATACTGCCTACGGGATTTGTTCCCTGTGTATTCGACATATCGTAGCACTCGATCCTCTTTGGAAGCTTTGGAAGCTTAAGAAGCTCTTGAAGCTGCTGTAAGGCCTCGAGCAGCTTGTCGCTGTCGGTGGCGTCAGTAGCGAGAGATTTGCGGAGGTATTCTTCGGCGTTTACCTGCCCAAGTTTAATCAGCTGGTGGGCTTTCCCGCGCTGGGG
>JAEUSE010000221.1 GCA_016788805.1 Candidatus Doudnabacteria bacterium | reverse complement strand
TGAAAGGTTATCTTTATATTTGGGCTAAACATAAACCAGCTTGGCAAAATGGAATAGTGAAGTGGTTACTTAAGACTGGCTGCCTGCTACGGATGGTAATTTTTGGTACAATCTTGGGGAACCTCACAAAGGGTAGTCTTTATCGTCGGATTTGGGAAAGTTTATGAAACTGGGAGCACAGATTAACTATTGGTTGAATTGGTTGGATGAGCACCTTTTAATTCTCCTGGCTGGTTTTTTACTGGCTTTTATTCCTTTATATCCCAAGATTCCTTTATTCGAAGCCATCCCTGGTTATATTGTTAGAGTCCGTTTGGAGGATATTTTAATTTTACTTACAGCTTTAATTTGGTTAGTTCAAGTTGTTCGAAATAAAGTAGCGTGGAAGACTCCAGTATTGGCGGTAATTGTGGCTTACGGGGTGGTAGGTTTACTCTCTAGCATTTCAGCAGTGGTCGTTACTCAGACTGTACCAGCTAATCTGCTGCATATTGGAAAGACTTTTCTGCATTATTTTAGGTATTTGGAGTACTTTTCGCTGTTTGCGATTTTGTATTCAGCAATTTCCCAACGTTCTCATATTAAAGTTTTAGCCGCCATTTTAGTCGGAACGGTTTTAACCATTTCTGTCTATGGCTATGGTCAACGCTATTTCTATTGGCCGGTTTACTCAACTATGAACCGGGAATTTAGTAAGGGTGTCCGCCTCTACCTGACAGAGCACGCTCGTGTTCAATCTACTTTTGGTGGTCACTATGATTTAGCAGCGTACTTAGTCGTGACCTTACCCTTTATTTTTGCTTTTGCCTTAGCCACATCAAAAAAGTGGCTGAAAGTCGTCCTGCAACTAGTTCACTGGGCTGGTGTATGGCTACTAATAGTCAGCGGCTCTCGAACCTCTTTTGTGGGTTATATCGTGGCCGTCAGCTTAGTCATCGGTTTGTTTGCCCTAACCAAGCGGCCATTCAAAAATATGCTTCTCTGGGGTATCTCCCGTTTGGCTTTTGTAGCCGTTGTCACTAGTTTTATGTTGGTTCAGTTCGGTGAAGATATGTATGAACGATTTCTTCAAGTTCTTGAGGGTTATCCCCAAGCCTATGAAGCTTTCCAAGACTTTGATGAACAACGCATCATCTTAGTAAACGACACCATTCCCGGTGCTTTGGGCCTGAAAGACTTGAGTCTCTTACGAGCCGAAAAACCCGATGGCGCTCTGTCTATGGATGAGGCAGCCTTACTGGAAGGAAATGCCTTAGTAGCTTCTGATGAGCGACCCACCACTGATAAACCGAGTGATGTCTATGTGGATGTGCCTGACATTGTCGAAGTAGCCACAATTTCGGCTAGCGGAGAAGCCACCACGATTCTGGTAGATAAAGGTCCACGCACCTATTCTGAATGCGCCTTAACTAAAGGGTTATCACAATGTATTCGTTACGAAACTCTGTGGCCGCGAGCCATGGCTGGTTTTAATCGTAATCCCCTGTTGGGCAGTGGGTATGCTACTTTGACAAAAGAAGAAGTTGTCCAATTTACTGAAGCTGAAAGTACCGACAACAACTTTTTACGCACTTTAGGTGAAACTGGAGCCTTAGGTTTTGTAACTTTTTATGGCGTGATTATTTTAGCGCTCTGGTCCATTCGTAACTACCTTTTTTCTCAAGATTTCTGGGCTCGGACCTTAAGTATTAGTTTACTAACTGCTACCGTTGGGCTGCTGATTAATGCTGTCTATATTGATGTCTTTGCTGCTTCTAAAGTAGCGCTGACGTACTGGGCTCTGGTGGGACTAGTTTTGGGCTATCTCAATGTCATCAAGCCTGAA
>JAEUSE010000220.1 GCA_016788805.1 Candidatus Doudnabacteria bacterium | reverse complement strand
CTCTACTTACAATAATTATTTTATTGGAAATGACCCTGCCAGATGGGCCAGTAACTGCCGCATCTTCCAGGCCGTAACCATGGAAAATATTTATCCCAATATTGATGCCCGCTATTATACCGACAATGGGGTGCTTAAGTATGATATTATTGTAAAACCTGGTGGAGATGTATCTAAAATAGCACTGAAATATAAAGGCGTGGACAAACTACAGGTGAAAAATAAAGAATTGGCGATCGCTACTTCGATCGGCGAATTAAAGGAAGGCGTTCCTTTCACCTACCAGTTTACTACCACCGGTAAAAGTGAGATCAGCAGCCGCTACTCTGTAAAAGGAGATGAAGTGCGGTTTGATATAAAGAATTACGACCCGGCTTCCACGCTTATCATTGACCCTTCCATTGTGTTTTGCTCATTTGCCGGCAGTACTGCTGACAACTGGGGTTTTACAGCCACTTATGGTCCGGATGGTAGTTTTTTCGGGGGGGGTATCGTATATGGTTCGGGTTTTCCAACTTCGCCAGGTGCCTATCAAACGGGTTTCCAGGGCGGCGACTGGGATATCGGTATCATTAAACTGACACCAGATGGAAGCAACAGGGTATATGCTACTTATATTGGTGGCATCGGCCGAGAGCAACCACATAGCCTGGTTTGTGATAACCAGGGCAACCTGGTGCTGGCAGGCAGGACCAATTCCAGCAATTACCCATTAAGAAACCCTACCGGGGCAGGCAGTCAAATAGGGCCGGGAGGAGGGTTTGATATTGTGGTTACTAAAATAAATGCGACAGGTACTGACCTGATCGGTTCCAAGAAGATTGGCGGCACTCTGAATGATGGTGTGAATATGAACGAAAACAGAGGATTAAATTCATTACAAAGAAATTATGGTGATGATGGAAGAAGCGAAGTGATACTGGACGGCGCTGGCAATATATATGTAGCCTCCTGCACCCAGTCTGGTAATTTCCCGGTTACGGCAGGTGCTTTTCAACCAGCTTTTGGCGGTGGGGCGCAGGATGGTGTTTTATTAAAATTTTCGCCTGATCTGTCCACACGTTTATTTTCCAGTTATCTTGGGGGTAATGGAGATGATGCAGCTTATGTATTGTCCCTTCACCCAAGCGGAAATATTTATGTAGCGGGTGGAACGAGCAGTTCTAATATTCCGGGTAACAGAACCGGTACCATTGGCCCAACACTCACTGGCCTTATTGACGGATATGTTGCTATTGTAAATAATACGGGAACTACTATTAGTACCAGCACCTATCTTGGCACATTGGGCAATGACCAGGTATTCGGTATCCAGTTTGATGCAAATGGTTTTCCTTATGTAATGGGGCAAACCACAGGCACCTGGTTTGTAACTCCGGGCACACCCACATACGGAAGCGCCACTGGAAAACAATTCATAGCCAAACTACAACCTGACCTTTCCGCCTATGTATATTCCACTGTATTCGGTACAGGTTCTACTATCCCTAATATTTCGCCGATCGCCTTCCTGGTGGACCGCTGTGAAAATGTATATATATCTGGCTGGGGTGGTGCTGGCTTTGCTACCGGTTTTACAAGTGCAGGCACTACAGGCCTTCCGATAACACCTGATGCTTTTAAGAGTAATACAGACGGGAAAGATTTTTATTTCTTTGTTTTAAGAAAGGATGCAACGGCACAGTTGTTTGGCAGCTTTTTCGGAGAAAATAATTCCGGAGGCAGTGGTAACGATCATGTGGATGGCGGTACCAGTCGCTTCGACCGAAACGGAGTGATATACCAGGCGATGTGCGCCAACTGTTTGATAGGGGGTATTCAGCCAAG
>JAEUSE010000021.1 GCA_016788805.1 Candidatus Doudnabacteria bacterium | reverse complement strand
CCGACAAAGTTCGAGCGACGCAAAGCGTATTGCCGATATTCGTCAGCTGGCTACGGCTTTAGAATTGTATTTTAATGATCACGGAGTATATCCGAAAGCGGGCATGAACGGTGCGCCCGCAAATTTAGTGCCAAATTATATAGGGGTAATCTCCGAGGCGCCGGAAACCAGCGGTTTGTGCACAGATTATTATAATACGTATTGGTATACACCGCTCGGGCCGGTCCAATCGGGTGTAAACGGTGAACAAGGTTACCATGACTATACCTATACGTTCTGCTTGGGCGAGAGCACAGGTGGTTATACCGCCGGCTTCAACAAGTTGACTCCCCGGGGCATTAGTATGGCGGAGTGCGTCAGCACGGAAGCGCATCCCTGTAGCAGCGGTGTGTCCAAAAATAATCCGGAAGATTTGGCGCAAGCGTTGGTAAAGCAGTTAGATTTTAGTGCGGGCTTTAGTTTTATCGGCGAATATTTTGATTATGGTAAAGTACAGGTTGTGGAAGCCCCTGCGGAGAGCGTGGATTTGCTGGAACAACTACAGTCCACCCGCAGTTTGTCTCGAGACGTGAAACGGTTGGCCGATGTGCGTCAGTTCGCTTCTGCTGCGGAGCTGTATTTTAACGATAACGAGCATTATCCCAATGGTTTAGACGAGCTTGTGCCCCAGTATATAGCTATTTTACCGGTAGTCCCTACGCCGCAAGACGGTGAGTGTACCGTAGATCAGAACCGTTATAGCTATCAGAGTACGGGCAAAACGTACGCACTCACTTTCTGCCTTGGGGCCCCAGTCGGCGGCTACAGCCCAGGCCTTCATGTTCTTTCCGAGCAGGGGATACGGTAGTAGTGTTTTTATTTGTATTGTCTGCTAAAATATAGTCATTATTATTTAAATATTTAGTCATATGAGTAATCTTCCTTGGGGTGAAAGCCATCCGATAACCGAGGCGGCAACGCCATTGTTTGAGCTAATTTCTAACGATAAAGGCGAGCTAGTTGTAGACATGGGAGAAGATGGGGAAGTCGTATTTAACCCCGAACAACAAGGGGTTGTGTTGCAAATCGCGGGTCGTCATTATGCGGAAGGTTTGCGAGGTGAAGGCTTAAGACAAGCAATTATTACCAGCTTGATTGGCGATATGACATCACGGCGGTCTCAATCGGAGTCTGTTGCAAATGACACTGTTGTTAAGGAGCAGTAGTGTATATGGTGGCGTATAACCCCAAAGCCTTAGAGAGCATGAGACAGCGGCAAATGAGTGGGGACGAACCCATTCATAGGATGTTGCGCGCTCAACAAGCAGAAAAGGATGCTGAACGCCGGGCCGCTGAAGCTCCGCGTAATGTGATACACGCGGAAGGGCGTTTTGGGAAACCCGCCGCGGTTGCGTCTGAGCAAACTGTGCAGGCCGATGCGGCTGCGGCGGAAGCTATTCGCGACGAGTTACAAAAGCCTGAGTTAGTTATTACCGAAGCAGACTTTTTTGCCGGTAGCGACATTGAATGGCTCAATGCTATTCCGGCAAGAAAGATTGGTCGAATAAACGAAATATTAGATACGCTGGGCGTTCCCGACTTGGTCGCTTTTAACTTGTCTGAATACGCAAGTGTAGAAGGAGCACGTAAAGACTTAATATTTACTTGGAATCAACTATTGCACATAATTGAAACAGACGTGCAGGCTTTTCGGTCCACCTCCCCAATTATGTCCAGACGGAACGCGCTCGCCACGAAAGTTCGCGCATTGGTCCAGGACGTACACCGCCGAGAGGTTGAACTAGCTCAAGCGCCCCAGCCGGAAAACAAGCCACAAAGTACATTTGGGGCATGGGCAGATAAGCTAAGGAAAGTCGTTAATTGGTAAGGCGAATTGCAACTATGGAAATAGCAAATTTAAACTACTGGGCAATTTTAACCTGCGGGGTTATGAGCATGGTCGTGGGGAGTATGTGGTACTCGTCGGTGTTGTTTGCCAAGCCGTGGATGCGTTTGAATGTAAAAATCTCGAGCAAATACAACAGGAAATGAAATCTCGCAATATGGTAGCTCTGTACTGCGCGCAATTTGTTGCCGCATTGGTGGTTGCGTATGTGTTGGCTCATTTTATTGTTTTTTTGCGGGCGCATACCGCGTGGGACGGTGTGGTAACCGGTTTATGGCTTGGGGTTGGGTTTGTGTTGGCTACGAGCCTTGGTAGCTATTTGTTTGAAAATAGACCGCCAAGTTATTTTGGATAAATAACGGCTACACGGTAGTCATGTTGGTGCTTATGGGCGCAGTCTTGGCCGCTTGGAGATAAATACATTTAAAAAGATAAGCCGCTGAGCGGCTTTTTAATGCGCAGTACTTCCGCGTTGATTGTTTGGTTAGGATGTGGATAATTTTGTTTCATTTTATAAAAATGGGTTGTTTTGACAAACTCATTTTCTCGGCTTACAATGGCACTACCCATAGCGCTTCATGCTACGCATGAGCCTTGGGCATTTAATAATTTAGCAAGCAGCCCCCAGCTCTGTACCAATAAAGAGCTGGTTGAGCTAGGGAAGTCCGGTGAAAATCCGGTACTGTGCCGCAACGGTGATGAACCAGCAGCAAGCAGTATGCGAATAAGCAATATGCAGTGGGTACTAATTTTCAATGTACTACTGCTTACTGCTTTACCGCTTACGCACTTGTTGCTCGTTCTAAGTCCGATTACTAGCTCGCTGCTTTTATACACATAAGTCCATCTCTTCGAGCATAAGAGGGATTGCTGTTTGAGCATATCAACGCATCCCCTCATTGGGGGTGCTTTGTGTTTATGTACAAGAAGAGTTCTTTGTACAGGAAAGAAAAAAGATGTTCAAACGAGTATTATACATAATGGCTGTGGTAGGCCTGTTGTTTCCCGCGGTCCCGGTTCGGGCATATAACGCTACCGGGGCAACTACCTATTTACAAGCGCATAGTAGCAATCCATGGAGCACTATGGCTTTGTCTGCGCTTGGCGCGGCAAATATTCCGACCGATTACTTAAAAACAGTGAGCGGCACTACAGCTTTGGACTACGCTGCGCCAATTTTAGCCGTTACAAGTGTCGGGCAAAACCCTAAGACATATGGCTCTACTGATTACATCGCTAAGTTAAAAAGTTTTTACAGCAACAGTCAAATCGGCGACGCAACCACGGTGAACGATGATATTTTTGGTTTGCTCGCATTGGTGAGCAGTGGTGAGGCGGCCAGTTCCGAAGCTCAGGGCGCAAAGACATTCCTACTCAGTCATCAGAATGCAAACGGTGGTTGGGGATTTGCCGTGGGCGGAGGAAGCGACAGCAACATGACCGCTGCAGCAGTGGTTGCGCTTATTGCGTCCGGAGTCCCCGCGAATGATCAAGTTGTTACGAAAGCGTTGGATTATATTAAAACCGCCCAAAATACTGACGGTGGTTTTACCTATGACCCAGCTAGTGCGTATGGTACGGCATCTGACGCGTCCTCGACCGCATGGGTGCTATGGGCTTTAGCCTCTGCCGGCATAGACCAAGCAACGTGGGCCAAGAGCGGCCATACCCCGGTGGAGTATTTAGAGTCTACCCAGGCGGCCGGTGGTTTTTTCCAGTATCAGTCCGGGAGTGGTGAGGATGCCTTTTCACCAACCACTACGGCATACGCGGTTATTGCGTTGTTGGGAAAAACTGTACCTCTCCAGATTGCTTCCACGAGCGGGCAGGGCGGCACAGGTGGAGGTGCAGCGCTCACACATTTTAGCTTTAAGATTGAAGGGTCGACCGGGGTCTTGTGTGCCGGTGCTGTAGCCGGACCGACCGCGCTCGACATTGTAAAGAATGCGAGTAGCGTGTGTGGGTTTACCTATCATGTTAAAGACACAAGTTTTGGACCATATTTAGACAAAATTGGTACCGACGAAGCAAGCGGCACCACGGGTTGGTTGTATGCCGTGAATAACACCTTGGCCAACGTGGGCGCCGACCAATTTACATTACAGAGCGGTGACGTAGTTTTGTGGCACTTTGGTGCTTTTGACTGGCAACCCACCCAAACCAGCACCGGCCAGGCAGGTGAGGTGCAGTTATCGGTAAACGTCACCACCGGCACTCCGCCCGGCCAGGTGCAGGGTACGTCTATCGGCTTTATAGTAACTCCGGGCAGCGTTCAGTTTGGCGATCTTAAAGCTGGCGGGTCAGCCAATAAAAATGTGACTATCAAGAACATTGGTACGACGGGTATTAAGATGTCAGGTCAGGTGAGTGGAGACAGTGTGTTTACGGATAATATAAAATTGGACGCTGTAGCTTGGGCAAACTTTGGCAAAACAATTGGCGCGAGCGCACAAGCAGATGTGGCCGTGAGTTTACAATTGCCGAGCAATGTAACGGTGGGGCAGAAGAAGGGCAAACTAGTGTTTTGGGCCACAGCGCAGTAAGCAAGGCGGAAGTAGGAATCAAGAATTATGAAGTATGAATTTAGAATCAAGGCAGGTGTGATTGCGGCGCTATTCTTCGCGTTAAGTGTGCACGCGTCTGCCGCGCAGGCGGCGGGGATAGAGGTAAGTCCGGCTCGGTTGGAGATGTCGGTGGGAAACAAGCCGGTAACAAGTCGTATTCAGGTAAAGAATCCGACAAGCGACGTACAGTTATACGAGGTATCGCTTAACACCGACGATTCGAGTATTGGCATTCGTCCAAAAAGCTTCACCGTCCAAGCCGGCGGCTCGCAAGAGGTCCAAATAAGGGTTGAACCAAAAGATTCCGCAGAGTTTAGTGGAGAGGTGCAGGTTGTTGGTAGACCACTTGCGGCTACAAGCAATGAAATAGGGAGCGGCGTGAAGCTACCTTTGGCTATTCACTACGGTGCACATAGTGTGTGGTATCAACAATCGCTGACATGGATAGCGTTCATACTATTGGTGGCGCTTGTAGTATGTTTCGTCGGACGGTCCATGCGTAAAAAGTGATAAATACCTAAGTATGAAAAAGCGCGCGTCGATGTCCTCCATACATCGCCGCGCGCAAGTTTTGACCGTACCGTTTTTTAGCAGATAATTTTTCCCATTGCCTCAAGGAGACGGTCTATACTTGCCAAGTCGGTTCCTATCGGCCCCATGGTGCCAATTCGCAGTACTTTCCCAGCAAGTTGACCAATTCCACCACCAATCTCGATGCTATGTTCTAGAAGTAGCCGGCGTCTGAGCACGGCTTCGTCTACTCCAGAAGGAACGGTCACGCAGTTCAGTGTGTACGTTGAACATTCCGGTTTGGGTATGAGCGTTGATCCGTACTTTGTCAGACCCTTCAGGAGATATCTGTGTGCCGTTTCGTGTTCCAACTCCCGCTGCGCCGCGGTTTTTTCTGTTGCGAGGCGCAACGCTTCGTGCATTGCGTAGAACAAGTTAATAGGCGCAGTCACAGTGTACTTTCTGCCCCCACTTGCGTTTTCAAGAAAGTACTCGATAAGCATGCCTACGTCAAAATACCAGCTCCGCGTGTTTTTACGTTGCCGCATTTTGGTTATAGCTTTTGAGCCAAAGGTAACGGGGAGCTAACTAATATGACTAGCAACTATAATTTATTTGTTTATATTTGTCAATGCTGTCGGTGTGCTATTATTAGTATAATAGCTAGACTTTGCGTGGAGTAAAAATGAAAATAAAAAAAGTATATATAGGTGGATGGTTTCAGCGGACGACGTTGCATCTTACAGAGGTGTGGGATGTATTTAAATATGGTAAATCAGAGTTAGACTTTCCCAAAAAAGAACTTGAATCTATACGCAAGCTGGTAGGTATACAAGACGTAACTCGTGAGAACGGCAAGCTAGAATATGTACGGGTGGTTGCTGCTGGAGGTATTGAATACCGCATGTACGAAGACGGGTTAATTATCTTAGAAAAAGAAATTACTGTGTTGTCGAAAGATATAGAGGTAATTAAGTCGTATTACGACAATCGGCTATCTAAAGCCTTATCGCTTATTTTTAGTAAGGGTGCGCCAGTGCCAAAAGAGTTGGCCAATATTCAAACTATTTTACCGTATATTTTGACAGTAGAGGGTGCCACTAAACTGGATGTTCAGAAGTTGTATAAAGACTTCAAACAAGAAATTTATTCCACACTCAAAACTCAGAATGTTGAAGTGTATCGTGGGGCTGGGTTAATTGTTATTAACAACTTAAAAGACCAAGAGCTTACGCGAGAAATAATTGAGTCCCAAATATTTTTCCGTGAGTTCAAAACGCAGCTGCACCGCTATTTAGCTATTCATCGAGTTATTTGGGAAAAGATCGCCCGCATTAAGGAGCGGGGTTATATAGTTGGAACCGAAGTGGATGCATATAGAAGTGAGTTGTCCGATATCCAAAAAACAGTGGATCTTATTGGGGCGCGCATAAACCAAATGGGTGTATATATACGTACCCGGCAAAAGATTACTGACGTGCAGAATATAGACACGTACCTGAACCCTTTGTTTCAATTCAAATTTGAAACGTTGCAAGACACCCAAGAGTACATTAAGTACTTATGGGATATGACCAAGCAATATTTGGCTTCCGCACTTGAATCTTTTACGGAAATACAAAATAAAAGTACTAAAAATAGTATTGCCTCTTTGCAAGTTATAACCACCATTGGAGTTGTAGCGGCAATATTGGGTTACCTGGGCCGGGATGCGTGGCCCAAGTTTACTGCTATTGGGGTGTTTTATTTTATTTTACTGCTCCTGATGACCGGCTTCTTGAATTGGGCCATTTCTCGGGCGTACCGGAGTAAACGCTATAGGATTGGCGGTTCGGTTATAGTAAAAAATATAAAATAGACTACTTTCGTGCCGTGGTAACTCCTCGGCTTTTTTATAGTACACTGTACGCATGAGTGTGACGGATAAACAGTTGAAAAGTTTTCGTAAGATCGTCTGGGATTATTACCGTAAACGGGGAAGGCGCACGTTACCATGGCGGAACACTCGAGACTCTTACAAAATATTCGTTTCGGAGTTAATGCTGCAGCAAACTCAGGTGCAGCGGGTATCGCCGAAGTATGCGGAATTTTTGAAACTATTTCCGAGCGTACAAGCGTTAGCGACTGCGCCGCTGAGTGAAGCACTCAAAGCCTGGCAAGGCTTAGGGTATAATCGCCGTGCTAAATTTTTACACCAACTGGCACAAGAAGTGGTAAAGAATTATCGGGGCAAATTACCCGCTACCGAAGCGGAGTTGCTACTACTTCCGGGCATCGGTAAAGCCACGGCTGCAGCTATGTTGGCCTTTGCGTTTAATAAACCAACTACATATTTAGAAACCAATGTGCGGAGCGTGTTTCTCCACCATTTTTTTAGTGACAGGCAGGGTGTGGACGACGGAGAGCTATTGCCGCTTATCGCGCGAGCGGCGGAAGATCAGGATCCGCGAACTTGGAATTGGGCCTTGCTAGACTACGGTGCCTATATTAAAGCTACCCACGGTAACCCAAACAAAAAAAGTAAACACTACGCGAAACAGAGTAAGTTTGAAGGTTCAAACAGGCAAGTCCGCGGAGCAGTTTTACGGCTGCTTGGTGACGGTGGTATGAAAGAGTCGGATTTGGTATCGGCACTCGGGCTCGACACCGAGCGTGTGCTTAAAAGTGTGGTTGGTTTATTGAAAGAAGGCCTTATTTCAAAGCGTCGCGGGTATTTGCGTCTTGGGTAGGAATTGTAGGCTGCACATGGTGCCTGCGACGTACTATATGATTGACCTGAGGAGGTGTTGGCCCCAGCGGGCGTGGTATCATATAACATATGAGACGCTACATAAAAATTTACAAAAAGCGCATACACATATTTTGGACTTTTTTGATAGTGTTGCTGCCTTTTATATACATTTTGTTTTTTGGCGCCCTGTCTCAAGCGCAAAAAATTTCCTTTGTCGGTGACTTACTAGCCTCCTCCCTTCGCTTATTTATTGCATATGGAGTCTCTTTGATTATTGCCATTGTGTTAGGGGTTACCTTGTCACGCGGTCGGGTGGGCACGGTTACATTGCCATTGTTTGACGTGCTACAAAGTTTTCCAACTTTTGCCATGCTGCCCTTGGCGGTTTACTATTTTGGACCGAGCGAGACCACGGTTATTATTTTTTTGATTATTACGGTAGTTTGGCCGATGTTGTTCGCCATAATCAGCTCTCAAAAACTGATTAAGGCCGGCTGGGAAGAAGCGGCCACCGTGTATGGTGCAACGGGCTGGAAGCGGTACGTGTACTTTGCGTTCCCTATAGCCGCTCCGGGCATAGTAACTGGCTCTATTGTGGGCCTAGGCGAAGGCTGGGAGGCTGTGGTGGGCGCGGAGATAGTCGTGGGTATGAAGAACCATGGTTTAGGAGGGTTTTTTAATGCCGGTGGTAGTGAGGGTCATTTGGTATTTTTTGGGGTGATGGCGCTGCTGCTGTTTATTTTCGCGTTGAACCATATAATTTGGCTACCGCTGCTGGAGCGAAGTCATAAAATGATGACGGAGTGATACCGATGCGAAACTACGAATGATGCGAATCTACTAATCGTTTACGAATGTACCGATGCACCCGAATCTCTCTATGCTTGCAGATACATACCCGTACACATAATCTATAGCTGTCTGCGAATTTGTATGCGTCTGTAAATCTGGATTAAACCAATTATGCCCAAAGGAAAAAGAATACTCATACACGCAAAGAATGTAACTCGGCACTTTGAGGAAGACGAGAAGCGGGTGCAGGTGCTGCGCGACATAGATTTAGACGTGCACGACGGCGAGTTTTTAATGTTGCTTGGCCCTTCGGGGAGCGGGAAGTCTACCTTGCTTAGGTTGTTAATTGGCTTGGAGAAGCCAGATGGAGGAAATATTGAAACAGCGAACGTGGCCAATTCGGTCGTGTTCCAAGATTTTGCGTTATTTCCCTGGTTGACCGTGGGCCAAAATATTGGTTTCGGCTTGCGCATGTCGG
>JAEUSE010000219.1 GCA_016788805.1 Candidatus Doudnabacteria bacterium | reverse complement strand
GGGTTAAAACGAACAAATATTTGCTGAGTATAAGTACCGCCCGGTTGTGTCAAACTTAAAGTAGTGGTATAAGTACCTCCCGCTGTAGTAGAATAAGTATATCCGGCCAGTGCGCCTACGGTTACGTTCGCCGCAGACAGATTAGTACCGGAAATAGTAAATGAATTAGGCCCGGCAATAGTGTTAATACATACATTACCAAAAGCAGCCAATGGAGAAGAAATGGTTATTGATGGAACAGCACCAGTGGGAGTTACATCAGCCCAGGTTGTTCCCACTCTTATTTCATCCATTTCCACAGAGGGGGTATTGGCAGCATTATCCTGTCTTAACAAAACTCTCTCCACACCAGCAGCACCAAGGTCGGTACCCACCGCTGCAGTAGCATCAGCCGTTGGTTCACTGCCTCCAATAGCAGGAGTGTTCAACCAGATACGGGCCACATCGTTGGCAGTACCGGTAATAATATCATAAGCGGCCACAATGAAATAAGAAGTTCCCGGATCAAGATCGGCCGGCAACCAGCTTACGGTTGAATTACTGCGGGTGGAAACACCAACATTGAACTTTCCTGCTGTAGTACTCAGCCTTGTCCATACTGCACCACCAAAAGCAGAAGTAGAAGCTGCCTGAACAAGGCTGGTAAAATACCCGCCGGTAGTGGTCAGCCCACTTAGCGCAGATACATTTAAAATAAAAGAATAGTAAACAGAACCGCTCGTCACCGCCGTTCCAAAAACACGGTAGTTATCACTTCCCGTTCCTGAATAAGCTACTTTATTACCTGTTGATGCGGGCAATCCGGGATAAGAAAGGTTGCCGCTGGTCACTAATATTGAATCGCCTGTATTGATTCGCACCCATACAGCTGCGCTTTGCGTATAAAGACCGTTCACCGCATCAGGTGTGTAGTTAAATGGTTCATACATCAATTGTCCCTTGCTGCTCAACATCACCAAACACAGGCTGATCAAAAAATATATCTTTTTCATTCGTTAACTTTTGTAGAGATCATTTTAAAATGACTGCACTGATTTTTTCAAATGGTACAGTAGTTGGTTTAATTCCAGGTGAACTTCACATCATCTATCGCTGTGGAAGGTCTGCTGCCACCGCCACTCGTTCCGCTCAGCGTCACGATCCTTATCCACACCGGCTGATTGATATTATTCAAGGTGGAGCCAAAATTCACCGTCACCACATTATTAGCAAAAGTTCCCAGTGTTGTTGTCAGCGTGGCCGGGCTGGTCGTTACGGTTGTAAAAGCAGTAGGAGCAGCGCCAAAACCATAATCCACTTTCCAGGTCGTTGTCCGTCCGGCAGTAGCAGGCGCATCCAATGATTGCAAACGGAACTCCAGTTGCAGGTTTGTTTTGCCAGTTGTATTGGGCAATAAGAAAGCAAACGCAGCACCCGGATCGCCACCGGCTCCCGCTGTACCAGTTTGTCTTACTCCCAAAGCCCTGTTCACAGACGCATTCTGTGTACCGCTGCTGGCAGAAGAAGTTAATCCTGTGGCAGAAGCAAAGTTTTTAAACCCAAGGCTGGATTGGTTCCAGGCCGTAGGAGTATTGAAAGAACCATTGTAGACAGTCGCTTCATTTCCTAATTCACCACTGGTAGCATCCTGCTTTATATATACACCAGTGGGTAACCCGCTGGTACCGATCGCATCAAAATTCATCGTAAATGGAGAAGTAGCGCCGAGATTGAGGCTTCCACCGCCACCGGCCGTCGGGCAGCGGGCTCCATAGAAACGTACATCCGTCGTATCGCGGATAGTAAACTGTTTGGTGGAACCAAAGAATGAATACACACCAATAATATC
>JAEUSE010000218.1 GCA_016788805.1 Candidatus Doudnabacteria bacterium | reverse complement strand
ACGCCAGCCAGCCTGACCATTACGGCCAATAACGCGGCTAAAGTCTACGGCGACACCAACCCGACTTTTGGCGCGACATACTCCGGTTTCGTCCTGGGACAGGATGAGTCGGTGTTATCCGGCTCGTTAGGGTTCAATACGCCCGCAACAACCAACTCGGATGTCGGAAATTATGCGATCGCAGCATCCGGCTTGAGTAACGGAAATTATGACATCGATTATAACGATGGCAATTTATCCATCAATCCCGCGACGCTAAATATCACTGTCAATAATGCGTCCAAAACTTACGGCGATGTTAACCCGACATTCGGAACTGCATACTCAGGATTTGTTTTAGGGCAAAACGAATCAGTTTTGTCAGGATCCCTTGGTTACAATACTCCAGCCACAGCAAGCTCCAATGTCGGCAATTATTCGGTCTCGGCATCGGGTCTGAACAGCAATAATTACAGCATTCATTATAATGACGGTAACCTGGCAATCACGCCTGCCACATTAAATATTACCGCCAATAACGCATCTAAAACTTACGGTGATGCCAACCCATCATTTACTTCATCTTACTCTGGCTTTGTCTTGGGTCAGAACGAATCCGTATTATCAGGAAGCCCGGGATATAGCACGTCAGCCACAGCCAATTCTGATGTCGGAAATTATGCGATCGCAGCATCCGGCTTGATTAGCAGCAAGTACAATATCAATTATAATGACGGAAACCTGGCGATTACGCCTGCCACGTTAAACATTACAGTCAATAATTCATCTAAAGTGTATGGTGATGTTAATCCTATCTTTAATACCTCTTATTCAGGATTCGTTTTAGGCCAGAATGAGTCGGTCTTGTCAGGTACTCTTGGATTTAACACATCCGCCACGACAAGTTCTGATGCCGGTAATTATTCAGTATCAGCGTCCGGTTTAAATAGCGGCAATTATAGCCTCCACTATAATGATGGCAACCTGGCAATAACACCAGCCTCATTAATCATCACCGCGAATAATTCAACTAAAGTCTATGGTGACACCAATCCGACCTTTGGTGCATCCTACTCAGGGTTCATGCTAGGGCAAGACACATCTGTCTTATCCGGAACACTCGGGTTTAATAGTTCTGCTACGAGTAATTCCGATGTTGGAAATTACAGTGTAACGCCAACCGGTTTGAATAGCGGTAACTATAATATCAATTATAACAGCGGTAACCTTTCAGTTACCCCGGCCAGCTTAACGGTGACTGCAAATAATGCTTCAATAAATTATGGGGATAATAACCCACTATTCACGGCCAATTATTCAGGTTTCGTATTAGGCCAGAATGAATCCGTCTTGAGCGGCGCTTTAAACTTCTCCACTGCTGCGACCAATACCAGTAATATTGGTAATTATGCAATCGCACCGTCTGGCTACAGCAGCTCAAATTACACCATTAACTACGCCAATGGCAATTTGGGCATTAGTCCAGCTCCATTATCCATAACGGCAAATAATGCCAATAAAATACAAGGCGAAGCGAACCCCTCCTTTAGTGCCGGATACTCGGGGTTTGTACTGGGTCAGAATGAATCATCACTGTCTGGTACATTACAATTCAACACGCCGGCAACAACAGCGTCTGGCATAGGCAGCTATGCCATTACACCTTCCGGGTTAAGTAATTCGAATTATGCCATCAGCTACCATAACGGCACTCTGTCGATCACCCCACCGCCACCGTCCGTCCCATTGGCAGGCCCAAATATTCCAGTGCTCACCTCAGCCGTCGGTAATACAGCTGTCAGCATCTCACCCCAATTTGTGTCAAACAGTCCAGCTGCCTCTTCAGGACCTATGGTTAACATGAA
>JAEUSE010000217.1 GCA_016788805.1 Candidatus Doudnabacteria bacterium | reverse complement strand
AGGTATCGCTGCCACCGTTCACACTCACCAACACCTGCGCATAGGTGGCGTTCGTGGTATCCCAACTCACGTTCGGTGTGGGGTCACACGTCGTGGCTGGTGGAGTGACGGTGCAATTTGGTGTTTGGCTCAATGCAAGCGAACCTGTCGGTATAGAGCCGGTACTACTTACAGTCACCGTAACGCTATCTGTCGCGACTCCGCCATTTACCGAGTAAAAAAGTGTAAATATAATCCCGTTTTGACAATCTTGTGTCGTATTGTTCAAGCTCGTACCCGAGCTGCTATTTGCTGACCAAGGTCCGGAGGCTGGGTTACCACACCAGGTACTGGCCGGATTTGCTGAATACGTCGAAGAATAGGTTGAGCCACCGGCCGAAGTCCACATGTAATCCACCTGCGTCCCGGGTGCCACGGTAACACTTTTAAGCCACGGCGTGGTACCGGACACACGGGTATATATTTGCGCCACCACCGGGGAAGAGTTAAGTGTAAAATTTGCCGTACCACACCAGGTGTTCACATACCCGGACCCGCTCATATATACATGGGTATTAATATTCCCATACTCGGGACTGCCGGGGCTGTGGCTGTTTAAATTTACCGTCGCCCGCCAGGTTCCGCCGCCTAAATCCGTACCGGTGTACCAAATTAAATCATTTTGACCGTTTACGTCACCCCAGGTCGGGAAGGTGACCGAAGTAGCGTTTGTAACCCCGTAGGCGTACACATATTGGATACCCGCGGCAATTGACACACTCGCGGAAGCCGGCGCGCTACTCGTACAGTGTGGCTGCACGTTTACTACTTGCGTATCGCTCACCGAACCGCTCGGGCTATCACAAAAAATCGTAAAAGTAGTTGCCGTAGTTAGGCTACTCGATACATCAGAACCATTTGTCTGTCCGCCGGTAGAAAAACCGGGACCTTGGGTTGCCGTACATTCACTCGTGTCACTCGAGGTCCAATTCAGCGTTGTGGTAGTATTGTAGTCAACCGGATTTGGTGTGGCCGAAAGCGTTACGGTTGGACCCGGCGCGGTTATATCTATACTCGCGCTAGCATTACCCGTACCGCCGGCATTGGTACATGAAATAGTGTAGTTATGGGACCCGACCGATGGATACCCAACCGTTTCACTTCCTCCGGAGACAGATTTACTGCCCGACCAATCCCCGCCTGCGGTACAACTATCGGGACTGTTGGTGGTACTCCACGACAAACCGGCAAAGGTCGGATAAATTCCGGAAGTCGGCGACGCGCTTAAAGAAACGGTGGGCGCGGGAGGGAGCTGAGGATCGCAACTACTCTCCATACCCTCAGCGTCCCAGTTGGAAATTGACGCGTCAAAATGCCCGCCTCTGGTGGAAGACAGGGTTGCATTTATGCTGCCGGTTACGTCAATAGGGCCCATCCAAAAACCCCCGGGTCCGCCACCCACCACGGCTCCGACGTATGGAGTACCCGAGGGAGGTGTCGTGTACGGTTCAAACCCCCAGTTCATGGTAACGTCCCAATCGCCGTTTGCTCCAGGGCCCACGGAACAATTTACGAAAATGGGATCCCCGGGCGCGGCCTGAGCCGTTTGGACAAAAGCAGATGCCCACGCAAAGCCGGCAACCGCAAAGCAAGCGACACCAAACCACCTCGTTGTGCGAAACAACCTACCCCACACGCTATTCCCAAAATAAACGTTCTTGCGCATACTCTGCTTTTTACTTTTGTACGGGCGCTTCTTCTTTACCCAACTGCCCTTCGGCTATGGTTAGCCCGGGTCGGGGATCCACCGGTTTCCGCATGGTCACAATAACCATGTCTGCCTGATACCAATATAGCTGGCCGGCACCG
>JAEUSE010000216.1 GCA_016788805.1 Candidatus Doudnabacteria bacterium | reverse complement strand
TCGCCCGCCCGGTTGCGATCAGGTAGGCAATTCGATGTGTAAGCGTCTTAGTCTTACCGCTCCCCGCCCCCGCTTGAATAAGCAACGGCCCCTCAGTCGTCTCCACCGCCCGCCGCTGCTCCGGATTCAACCCCGTCAGCAAATACTCATTCCCCTCACTCATATCCCCCTATTTTAGCAGATACACGGCGTCGAATCTCTGGTTTTATAAGCTTATCGTTTGCGAGTTCTTGAGGGGTTTCGCTCAGGCCGTATTGCCTGCCATATCATATCGTTTGGGACTGTACTGTTTGGATTTGCTCGTAAGAATTGGGCTATATTTTTTGGCAGTGTGTCTCTAGGTGATTTCTCAATGCCAGCAGCAGCTATTCGCTCAAGCATTTCAGCATATTTTTCCTTTAAGTCTGCTGCAGTACTCAAAACTACTTCATATGCTAATGGCGGTACACTCGACAAATCTATTTCATGGGAAGCGCCGCTATTCATATCACGCCAGACTCTGTAGCTTAGAGTCCCCCTTCGTTGCGCTGCCAAATAATCATAATGTGGGAACTTAACTTTTATTCGCTCTTCCGTCTGATTCATTTTGACTACGAAACCCTCGGCATTCAAAACGGCTTGCGCGAGTAAGTCTTGCGCATTAGTAACGCCTTCAATGCTACCCACGACTTCAAAGGGTACATCTTGCGGGTCGGGTAGTGGCTGATCTTCGCCTGTCACTGTATTAATCAGCCCTAGCAACGTTAAACGTTCTTCTTTACCGTAATCAACAACTATTTTATTTTCCGGATAAATAATTTCCCATAAAGGTGTGACCCCCGAGCCAAAGTCAAAACCAACATACCTTTGCAGCAATTCACTCCCTTTAAGTGCTTGCCGCCCAAGAAAATTTCCTCTCGTTGCAATGCGTGGACCATCAGGTGTTGGATACTGCACACCAAGGCTGCCATCTAGCTTTTCATAGGCAATGAAGCTGCCTTCAGGTAATTCCTGACCTGCTGTAATCTCCCGCATGCGTCGGAAAGGTCGTGCAATAATTTCCCCGTCGGGATTGAATATTAGGCCTCGGCAGGCCTCAAGTAACGGCGTCCATTCCGCGTCTTTAATTTGCCTTTGTGAAGTATAATTAGCGACCTTGAAGTCTAGGTCTGGGTGTTCACGAACTACTATAAGTCCTCGCAAGCGTAAATCGTCGAGCTCACCTAAATCTACTGCCGCAATTGGCTCACTACTCCCATGAGAAATTTCTGACATAATAAAATTATACAAATAATTTGTACTAAAAACAACTACGTTTCAGTTTTATAGAAAATTGGTATGCGGAACGGATGAGTTCTGGAGGACATCTAGATCTAGTAGAAGATCGAGTGTGATTAGTAGCGTTAGAAGCGTCAGCACGGCAAATATGGTAATAGTGCGTCTGCGGCGGCGGACGGTGTCTATGGGGACAGCGTAGGTGCCAGCGGCAATGTGGCGCTCAATATCTGCCTCTTGGGCGCTCAAGGGCTGGGCTTCAGCTTCTTTTAGCTTTTCTTGATTGGTGTTATCGGGATCGTCAACTTCAGAAACTGTAGTGTCGATATTACGATCTTGCGCCTCGGTTTCGAGCGACTTTGTCGATTTATTGCTTGTGTCAGCCGATTGTTTATTCTCAGTTTCATTAGGCTCATCTGTTTTTTGTGATGTTTTTTCATCTGATTTTTCGGCAGGGGTAGACTCAGGGTTTTCTGCATTTTCGCCTACTTGGCTTTTGACTACGCTTGAAACAGTGCCTGGTGCAACCGCCTTTACGCTTTGCGTGAGCGGCGAATCGCTATCCGAACTTCCCTCAGATACGGGTATAGGCTCTCCCG
>JAEUSE010000215.1 GCA_016788805.1 Candidatus Doudnabacteria bacterium | reverse complement strand
GTTACTAAGGGCCGCTTGGCCAACCGACAACCCAATACTATCTTTCTTTTGCGCATCTTTATTTTCGGCGCCAGGTGAAGTATCCATATTGTTTTTCCTACTTATGTTATAAACTAAGTATAGCACCGTTCCGACACAGGATAGTAATCAGAGTGACACCAAAGAGCAGTAGCATAAATATAAAATATAATTACAATGAATAGACCTACTGCTGCCCAAAAACAAGATGGCAGCAGGGGGCGTGGTGCTGGAGTAGGGTTGCATCTACACCGAGACGGTATAAGCTTTGGTTTCTTTTCCAAGCTTCCGACTACCGAGCAATCCGTAGCTACGGGCTTATTCGAGATACTTTACCCCAATTTTGGTGAACCCGAGATGCCTACACAACAGCAGTTATCTGCCAGAAGATATAATGCCGCTAGGTATCTGCTAGAAGTACTTATTAAGAGTAGCGGACACCCTGAGACAGGCCTATTAACTGTAGATGCAGGCTATGGGTTTAAGGTACAGTTTATTAACTCTCGAGTATCGCCCGCTGAAGCTGGAGGGGATGCTGAAGCTATGTGTGTTACGCTATCGAAACAGCCGTTACATACATCGCTCGTTGCATTAAGCCAACCAGTCTTAATTGGTTCTGCACGAACGAGGTATAAGAACAATACGACACCGACGCCACTCAATCAAAAAGGCATCATTTCAAGCCTGAGTACTGCTGTAGATTGTTTGCGGCAAAAAGCTGGAATACATATAGCCCCGTCTGTAGTAGTATCGCCGCCTGGTCCAACAGATAGTAGAGCCACGCGTTTTGAAAATTTGCTTGCTCGTATACTCGGGGTAGACCCGCGATAAAAAATATATACAATAACCTCAGTTCCACATAAACCATACTAATCATTAGCTATCCACTAGCTCTTATGAGTGAATTAAACGAGCCGAAAAGCGAGCTTTAGGCCAGGCGGAGAGCCATTTCAAAAATCACCTCGAAATGACGAGGAGGGCAAGGCTCGCTAACGTCGACTTATCCCGATACTCCTAAGAAATCGGGAGCCCAGTTATGAAAATGTTTTCTGGATATCCGATCAAGTCGGATATGACATCAGGATAATACTTTTGTGCATTCCTTAAGCCAACGGTAGTATGGCAAGGCTTTCCTCTATGAGTTCGACATGGAATGTCGAACTCAATTTATCTTATGCAGTAAATGAGTCTAGCGCGCCGTTTTTTACGCCTTGAATGAACGTAACCCACGCCTGAGGGCTAAAACTCAAAGGGGGGTCTCCATCTTTAATAATTGTCGCAGGGACCGACTGTCTATTATCGGTCAACAAAAGTAGTCTAAGGCTCCCAAGGGCGACATCCGCATACGTAACATCTCCCGGTTCGTCTGCCTGCTCTGCGGCGCTAGCGCCGAGCTCAGTTTCTTGGGCGTTGTCGGTTGCCACCGGAACACTTGGCGTCTCATCTAAGTCAAACTCTCCATTTTGCACACCTTTTACAAAAGCAGCGACTTCATCGCCTGTGTACACTCGTACGACCATACCGCTAAGCCGCAGAGGCAACCCGCCCCTAACGTGTATAAATGGATCATCATTCTGATTGCTGACTTCAAAACAAGTAGAATTTGCGCAATAGCTACTTTTTTTATATGTAGACATTTGTTAAACCCTCCACTTAAGAATACGTCTAAGTATTCTACGTTGTTGAATATTCTAAAAGTATGGAATACAATGAACTAATATTATGTTGTGGATATTCTGGAATAATGCAAGCGAATAGCGATATAGCTAAAAAAGTAGGAGCAATTGTAAAACAACTGCGAGTCGCTCGTAGAATGACTGGAGTTGAGCTGGCAAATAGGGTAGGACTTAGTCAGTCGGCTATATCTAAAATAG
>JAEUSE010000214.1 GCA_016788805.1 Candidatus Doudnabacteria bacterium | reverse complement strand
ATCATTCGTCTGCCCTGAGCTTGCCGCCAGCATATTCGGATTAATCAGTTGGAAGGGAGATAATATGGCCATCGCTTAAACTCCCAGCGCTATATGACAAACCCAGTATGACGAATTTACGTTACAGCTGTTCCAAATTCAAATACTTTTGTCACCATATTCTTCAAAAATACCTACTAATTCCAACTCAACCAATCCGGGTCTTGCAAGGTTCCTACAGCAGAAAGGCCAGCCGGGTTGTTATTGAATCGATTATTTGTAATAGCGCCGCTTTTTGAAGTTGCGTAAGACGTAATCGCCTCATTAAAATATAAAATGAGGCCAACCGACTTTCCCGGGGTTGTGGAGTTGCTTGTTGAACGGCTTGCATCAGGATCCAGCACAAGTACAATCGCATTTGTGCTGGCCGTACCGCCAAAACTATTCGCGCTCCAGCCTAGTAAAACAGCGCCATTATGGAGCCGATAACATTCATTGCCGCAACCTACGGTGCCGCCCGTACCAGCAATTGCATCATATAAAATGGTGGAGTCAATTTTGACATAATTTAAGTAAGGCGTCATGTCTGCAAAAGTTGTATTTGCAGTTGGCACATTATTCGCTTTATAGAGTTGATAGGCTTGGCCTAATAGTTCCCATCGCCTCCTTGGCAATTGCATTATATTTTGTGTTCTGGTTTGCGTACAAAACTTTGGGAATGGTAAATGTGGCGATGACACCCAGGATAACCAGAGCGATCAGTAGTTCCGCTAACGTAAAACCTTTAACTCTCATTGTTTCCCCACTATTGATACGCTAACCTTCTTTGCCATTACAATCAAACATCTTAAAATTTAACAAGCTGTTTACTGCTTAGTTCCAATTAAGCCAAGTAGGATCTAAAGCTGGATTCGGGTTAATTGTAGTGTTACAGCTGGTTGAGCTTGGGAGCACATAGGCACGTGTTCTGATCCCACCATTGACATAGAGGGAAAAATTGAGCGCCTTTCCACTGCCAGCCGTGGATCCACTGTATTCGCCATCGGGGTCGATAATAAAGTAGATCATATTAGTTGTATCTGTTCCCCCAAAACAATTGCCGTTCGTATAAGCCAGCACACCTCCATTGTGGAGTTGAAAGCAGGTATACGTACCTGAACTACAGTTCACAGAAGTAGCCGTTGGATGATGGTCTATGACTGAGACAGTATCGGCTTTCACATAATTGATATATTGCATTAAATCTGTCGGCCCAGTGCTGTTCGTTACGCTATTTTGAGATTTATAAACCAGGTACGCATTAGAAACTGTTGCGATTGCCTCTTTAGTAATTGCATTTTTTTGCGCAATTTGATTTGCTTGTAATATTTTTGGAATGGTGAATGTCGCTATAACACCCAAGATTGCCAGGGCAATCAACAATTCCGCCAGCGTAAATGCTTTAAATTTCATCTCTACCCATCATATTTACCGTATTGGTATATCGGCAATTATAGCAAATTCTTCAGTTTAATTGGCATAAACCAAGCCCCCAAAGTGAAAAAACCTTTGGGGGCTTGGTGGTGCCGGTAGTCAGAGTCGAACTGACATGGTTTCCCGCTCGATTTTGAGTCGAGTGCGTCTACCAATTCCGCCATACCGGCACGTTGGTTAACGTAAGGCTTCTCTCTAAGGCCTTATCGTTGGCGTGGCGCTAGCATAACACCCACAAACCCACTGTTCAAGAGCATCCTGAAAATACGCCCTGAAGTCTGGAACCCTTCAAAACTAACAGGATGGCAGGTTATCATCTGCCATCCTGTTTTTTATCGCAATATACGTATTGATTACTGCGGAACAGCAGAGGATGAAGGCTGTGCCTGTTGGTTCTTGAACTGCTCACGCTTCTGCTTACGCGCTTCGTGGCGAGCCTTGATTT
>JAEUSE010000213.1 GCA_016788805.1 Candidatus Doudnabacteria bacterium | reverse complement strand
ATCCACAAATACAATTGCTTTTGTTCGTTTGGTAATTTTTTCTGCTACATCGGCAACGTTAATGTTTGCGTCGTAGTCGTTAATGTCGGCCCATACAATTTTCGCACCGGTGTGTACTATGGGCAGGTTTGTGGCAGCGCACGTCATGGGGGTAGATATGACTTCATCACCCGGGCCAACGCCTGCTAAAAACAATGCTAAGTGAATTGCGCTCGTGCCGCTGTTTAAGCAGACCGTGTATGGGTTTCCCGTATAGGCCACAAGTGCGTTTTCCAATTCTCGAACTTTTGGCCCCTCGCCTATCCAGCCACTATATAATGTCTCCTTGATTTTCGGCATTATACCAGCTGGCATGAATGGTTTTAAAATAGGTATCCGTGTATTGGCCATTTGTCTAAAAAATAATTGAATCCAAATCCTAATAAGGAGTAAGCTGCCCGCAAAAAACCGCATTTATGGAAATGCGGAGTGTAGCTTTGGGGCTATGATTGAAACGTGCTACATTCCCGCATGGAAACCTACCCGCTTAAGGAGAATCGGGTAGGAGGCATTTAAAATAGCGTTCGCCATGATATATTTTTTGCGGGGAGAAAACATGGTAATACTGAGTCAGTGAACTATACAATTTTACATATATCTTTGCGTTTGGTCAATGGGTGAAATATGGTTTGTATACATTATTTAACTTGTTAGTGTGTTGCTCAGAGTAAGTGCGGCAATGCCAGCGCGGAGTTGGATGTCGCGTAAGTGAGCTGGCCCTCCGTGCCATATAGGCTTACACGCAGCAGCGAACCACACGCCTGCTACCCAATGTAAGGCTTCGCGGTCCAGCCTGGATTTGTACTTGGGTAATACTTGGTAACCGGTCGCCTGAACGTGAGCAAGCATGGCGGCACTTTCAATTCTCCTATCGCCCAGCTCCGCCCAATTCCAGTCCACCAATTTTATTTCGTTGGTGTTGGCTCGCCATGGACAATTATCACACCGTACGTCGTTGTGCACTAATGAATCGTGCCTTATGGTAAACTGAGCGCTCCGGGTTGCGTGCACGCGCACGTCCTCGGTTAAATGCTCCAGGGAGAGGCGGGCAAGCTTTTGGGCAAGGTTGGTTTGCAGTTCTTTGTATTTGAGAAGTTCCGCCCATCCGTCGTCGTCAGCAGTTAGAATTGGCTGGAATAAACTCAAAGGTGCAGGGCATTCTATAACCGTCAACGCGTCGAGAGCGGCAAATGTTTGGTCAAGCCTCGCTTCAGTCCAGGTGTCTGACCAGTCCCACCCAATACCCGGTGTGAGTGCTTCTAGCGCGAATGCTGTTTCGTCTGGGCTAACGGCTAGCAAGCGCGGAATATAAGGAAAGTTTCGCTCAGTGAGGAATTTATATACCTCGACTTCTTTTTTTGCCCATTTCTTACTGGATTCGCTAGTTCCGTATTTAATAAAAATCGTGGTGTTGTCGACCCCAGTCAACAGCCCACGCTTTGCGTCACTATATCCTCCCTCCACAGAAATGAGGTTGTTTAAAAACGGCTCAAGTGCTTCCCATGGAATATTTCCTCGGTCGCTTGGCTTTGCTTGGGTCGTTTGAAATAACATATAGCATTTATACTGAAATGGTGTTTGATAAAGTATACTAAAAAAAATATGAATAAGCCATGGTAGCAGAAATACTATGGAACTGCTGTTTTTTAGTAGGCACTTTCAGGTAAAAGGATATAGGTTTTGATTACGGAATATATAGTTTGCGACTTTAATTGGCAATGTTAAATATCAGCGGCGCGCACAGTCTGGTATAATTGAAAAAAGTATTAACAATACAACATGCAACTAAACTATACGGCTATACTTGTAGCCACCATTGCGCAGTTTATTTTTGGGGCTATTTGGTACACACCCATTTTTGGTAAGATCTGGGGAAAAATT
>JAEUSE010000212.1 GCA_016788805.1 Candidatus Doudnabacteria bacterium | reverse complement strand
AAGAAATGCAAAAAATTGGTCAGAATTTGCCGGTGCTGTACGACTTGGCACCCAGCCGAACTTATGTAGATCGAAAAGGCAGTTTCTTGCGGACTATAGACCAAAAGTTTTTAGCTAAAGACGTGGTAACCGACTTGGCTTACGACCCTGCGTGGGACTTAATGGTCCACGGACGCGGTGCAAATCAAGCGGGCCTGACTAACGCGGAAGCGGTACACAATACTAGTTTTGATGACTACGATATGCGCACTGCCGGTGTAGATGTATACAACATTGTCGGTTGTAAGACCGGTACGCTTGGTCAGGTGGTGGAGCGAAGAAAGCCCTCGGTATTTGGAGCCCCGAACATAAGTTACGATGTGCCGGAAGAGACGCTGGGGGACGGCACTGTGCCGCTTGAAAGCGCGACCAACTTGCCGGTAGACGCAAGCCATAAGTACTACGGGTTAAAAGTAGAACATGGAAAAATGATGTCCCAAGACGGAGTGCGCCAGCAAATTGTAAATATTGTTGCCGGAAGCAACCTCACTACTCCGCACATGACGCAGGACAGTGGCCAATGTAAGCTCAAGGGAAAAGCTCATGCCATATTTAGCCCGGTGGATATAGAAGTGTTCGACCAGCTCGGTAACCGATTGGGCTTGGCAACGGATGGTAGTTTGCAAAATAATATTCCCGGCGCGGATTTCTCGAAATTTGGCGACCATACGTTCGTGTACTTGCCCGATGATGAGGGGCAAACGTACAATATACGGCTTAAAGGCACCGGCGACGGCACGTTTACCTATAAAGTACGGGATGTGATAAATAACAGTGTTGCGCGAACAGAAGTGTTTGCGGATTTGCCGGTTACTACAAATTTGCTTGGGGGTGTAACCAGTGTAGGTAACCAAACAATTTTAGCGTTAGATACCAATGGCGATGGTATTACCGACGAAACCGTATTGCCGACCTCAACTCTCAGTCAAGGTCAGTCCCAAGACTTAGTGAGTCCGGTAACCGTATCTACGCTTACGGGCACGCAGGAAATTGAGGGACACTATCGGTCCGGCGTTAGTATTGGCTTGACTCCTACAGATTACGCTCAAGACGGAGTAACTCCGACAGGGGTGCTGGACACGAAGTGCAAAGTGGATAGTGCGGAGTGGGGGGTGTGCGGGAGTCCGATTGAGATTAGCACAGAAGGGCAGCACGCGCTCGAGTTTTATTCAACAGATAAAGCAGGCAATGGCGAGGCTATACAACGAGTTGAGTTTGTAATAGACAAAACTGCCCCGGAGGCCGTATTTCGTTTTAACCCCCAAACCAAAGACCTGGATATTATTCCGGTAGATGTATTAGACCCCGCTCCCACAGTGGTGCAAAACGGTGCGGTGGTTACGTTGCGGGACAAGGCAGGTAACGCCACGGTGCTTACGTTTAAAGAAAGAGACCGCCGCGCCAGTTTGTCCGCCAAGCTGATTGGGTTAAGTTATAACGGTGTAACACAAGACATTTCCAGAAGTCTATTCCAATTTGCTTGGACAATAGACAAACAACGGAGACTAAAAACTTTATTTCAACAAGTTACTTCCAAAAATAACTTTACTATATTTGCGCAGTACAACGGAGCGGGGACTACTTTGGTGGGCAAGGACTCCGCCGGGCCGTTTGTTCGCCGCCTTTCCGGTTTGCGGTTGCTTGAGGTAAACACCAATAAGGCAGACCTTAGCTGGCAGGTAGGGAATTAAGGTTATTATTGTTGTATTGATGGGCGCCATGTGTAACAAGTGCGCATGGTGCCCCTCTGTTCAAACAGGCAGTGCCGACTCGGGTGACGGAACGAGATTGCCTTTTTGGTATACTGAAAGCATGAAAGAAAGGCATAGTGCGCCGCTGGATGGGCCTGAGAGCGCCCGAGGCGTGACGCAAGAAATACAGGAGGGT
>JAEUSE010000211.1 GCA_016788805.1 Candidatus Doudnabacteria bacterium | reverse complement strand
CTTAAAAAATACGACCCACCCCCGCCCCCCACCCCTACACCGACGGTCGACATCAACCCCCCGACAGACCTAGAGCTTATCGTTGGGCACGATAGCCACTTATTTTATGGAGATTGGTTTGCTGCATTTCAAGCGATTGATACAGAGAGCGGCATTGCTTATTACGAAATCGCGGAGACCACCCCGGACACGCAATTTCCCAACGAAGGAGATTGGGCTAAAGCAAACAGTCCGTTCAGGTTACACACCCAAGACAAAGACTCGAAAATTTTTCTGCGGGCTGTTGATAAAGCCGGCAATCAAGCAGTCATAAGCCGTACTCACAAAATAAAAACCCCAATAACTACAAATCTACCGGAACGTCCGTGGCTACTAATTCTGCTCCTCTTGTTGGCTATTATTTGTTTACTCGTTATCTTGCGTAAACGCCAGACCACAAAACCGACCAAATCTGTACAAAATTAGAAATTTTTGCTATACTAGTAACAGCATTTATACTGTCTTCAGAAATAAAAAAATAATAGAGTACGCCCTTATCCATGCATCAGCTATACACAAATAAAACACGTTACGCGAAGTTAAAAAAAATAGCAAGTAAAATAGTAATCGGGGCTCTTGTCTTAGTTTCCGCTCTTATTGCTCCCACCGGGACTCAAGCGGCTCAGGTTACGAGTTTTTCCGATACACTGTCCCGACTCAAAGCCAGTACTGCGGCCAACCACACTATATACCTTGTTAGCCCCGGAGGTATTGCTTCCGGCCAAAGCATAACCCTCACATTTGGGGCGGCTTTTACAACCAGTTCAATTGTATTGGGCGATATTGACTTTGCCACCGGAAACAGCGGTACATGCAGCAGCGCTTCTTATACCGACCAAACCCTTGTTGCTTCGGGCGCAACCAGCTCACAGTGGAACACAACTTTCTCGAGCAGCGTACTCACCATCACATCAGGCGGTGCCTCAGCTACAGCTACTGCCGGTAACTGTATGCGCTTCTTGATAGGCACCAACGCCTCGGGCGGCTCCAACCAAATCACCAACGGCACAGCGGGAGCCTCTACCGCAACCGTTGTTGCCAACGTTAACTCCGGTACGGACACGGGTACTTTGTTTATTCCGATTATTACCAACGATCAAGTGACTATCAGCGCCACAGTAGACCCGACTATTAGCTTCTCAATCTCAAGCACCTCCGTAACTTTTGGTAGCTTGTCCGCGTCTACCGGCCGCTGGGCTACCGGCAGCGGCGCCAACGCCTCAGCCGCAACCGATCCAACCACCTCTAACACCGCGCACACCCTCACCGTCGGCACTAATGCCACCACCGGTTACACGGTAACATATATAGGCGCGCTACCGACCAGCGGCGCAAATACGATAGCCGCGGCCACCATAACAGGCGACAGCGACGGCACCCCGGGTAGCAACCAGTTTGCCTTATGCGGCAAGGGTACGTCAGGCAGCCCCTCCGTGGTCTCAACATATTTATGCGCCACCAACAGTAACTACAATTTTGCGGCGAGCACCACTACAACCCTATTTACAGCGAGCGCCCCGGCAACCAGCGATGTGGTTTCGGTCGCCTACTTGGCCAACATCGCCAGTTCGAAACCGGCCGGTACTTACACGACCACCCTAACCTATGTTGCGACCGGCAACTTCTAAACGGCGGCGGGCACTGAACATCATGTACACTAAGCACAAAATAATATCTTTTTTTGCTATCAGCGTTTTTCTGCTGATAGTTTTCGTTACCCAAACCCAAATTGTTCGAGCAACCACCATCTCCCCTGTACAAGTAGAGCTGGTTGGAGATCCGGGCACAACGCTCAAATCATCGGTCAAAGTTACCAACGAAACACAAAGCTCCCAAACACTCTATACTATAACCCTCAATTTTGAACCAAAGGGGGACGAGAGCGGAGAGCCTAATTTTATCCCTACCAAAGAC
>JAEUSE010000210.1 GCA_016788805.1 Candidatus Doudnabacteria bacterium | reverse complement strand
AGAAAGTACTGTGATTGCATCTGCCGGCAGAGAAAGTGGTACGGCTGCCATTAGCCCGCTGTTGCTACAAACCGCCGTAACTAGTAAAAAGTCAATAGCCCAGGAAGCGGAGCAGGTTGACGGTGAACGCTTATGGCGGGTAGTCACCCCTATACAAGACGCTTCGAAAGTCGAAGCGGTTGTAGTTAGCGATGTTTCTTCAAAACACGCGGATGGCCTTATTAGCACTACCCTGCTCCGTTCGTTGGGAATTGTTATTGCGAGCGTCGTGCTAATAGTCTTGCTTCTGCTCAATCACTTTAAATTTGTGCAGTACGCTATGTTATTCAGGCGTATGAAAGAAGTCGATCAACTCAAAAATGACTTTTTGTCAGTCGCAACACATGAACTGCGAGCACCCATGACAGTCATAAAAGGTAGCGTAGAAAACTTAGTTGACGGCGTAACAGGTACGGTGGATGCAGAAGGCAAAGCCATACTAAGGCAAATTTCCGCAGAAGCAGATCGTCTGAATGAACTGGTTAGTGATTTGCTGAATGTATCGCGGCTTGAGCAAGGTCGCATAACGTACCAATATGAGACTGTCGATTCTCGAGCAATTTGCACAACTATTGTCGAGTCGTTTAGCGCAAAAGCTGAAGAAAAGGGTTTGGCGCTTGTGTATGAAGCGCCTGAGAACGATGAGTTGATATGTGCTGATAAGGGTCGGCTTATCGAAGTCTTTACCAACCTAGTCGACAATGCAATCAAATATTCTCAACAAGGTACTGTGACGCTTTCACATAAAAGTACACCACATGAAATAGTGCTTTCAGTACGAGACACAGGTATAGGCATGACAGCAAAAGATCGCGAGCGCCTTTTTAGCCGTTTTTATCGCATACAGAACGACTCGACTGCCGGCATACCGGGCACTGGCCTAGGCCTCTGGATTATAAAGCAATATATCGAAGCTATGCACGGCAGTATATCTGTAGATAGCATTATGGGTGTTGGTAGTGAGTTTATCGTGCGTTTCCCGCGTGCAGCCAGTGCATAAATAATAATGCATGATTGTGGGATCATCTTAGCAAGCATATACTAGAGGCATGAACAAAAAGTTGTGGAGTATTGCTGGGGTTGGAATAGCATCGCTTGTGCTTGTCGGTATAGCCTGGTCGGTGCTCATACGCACGCATAAACCTACGGCTGCTACACCTCCCGCTAAAACCCCAATAACAACTACCCAAAAACCCGCTATAAGCAATACCCTTTCTTTTGTAGCCATGGGTGATATGTTGGCGCATGATTCAATAGATGCGCAGGCCAAAACTGCAACCGGCTATGATTTTAAGCCCTATTTCACACATATTCGGCCGCTTTATAAAGATGCAGATGTTGTGTTTTGCAACCCAGAGACTATTGCAGCAGGTGCTGCCTTCGGGATTACTGGCTACCCAGTTTTCAATGCGCCTAGCGAATTTTCGGGCGATATAGTACAAGGTGCTGGCTGTAACCTTATAAACCTTGCAACTAACCATATAAACGATCGTCATCAAGCCGGGATAGATTCCAACCTAGATGCCTGGGCAAAGCAGCCAGTGCTGGCCTACGCTGGTTCAAACAAATCTGCCGAAGAGCAATCTAAGGTGCGCTATTTTACAAAAAATGGGGTAAAAGTTGCTTTTCTGGCGTTCGCCGATTATAGCAACGACAAAAACCTTACCCCATTTGGGGTGAATTTTTACCATGATACTGCCCTTGTAGAGCGGCTATTCAAGGAAGCTCGCGTAAATGCCGATGCGGTCATAGTGTCGGCTCACTGGGGTACAGAAGACTCAAACACAGTTAACGCCGACCAGATAGCCACCGCGCAATCATTTGCAGACTTGGGTGCCGATGTTGTTATAGGTACAGGCCCGCATGTACTCCAAAAAGTCAGCTATGTCACAGCTGCAGATGGGCGCAAAGTGT
>JAEUSE010000020.1 GCA_016788805.1 Candidatus Doudnabacteria bacterium | reverse complement strand
ATAGTCGCATAATTTCTACAGGAATTGTCGGCCGTTGCACCCTTTAGTCCTAGGTAAAAAGACTCCCTCAAGGGGAGTCTTTTTTCTGATTAACCCTAATTTTCCGTGCGGTGCGAAACAAACCGACCAAACACTATCAAGTAGGCCACCGGAGCCACCAGCCACACGAAACTTACCCCGGGTTGTGTAAACAGGAACCGGATAAGCGGATGAAGCGTATCCTGCACCGGCTGGGGGATAAAACCCATAACTACATTTATAAGCAACCCGACTTGTAAAACGGCAAACGGCAACCCAAACAAAAGTGTACTGCCGGTTTTGCCCTCCGCGCTGGTCCGAAAACCATAGCGCGAGAGGAAAAAAAATAAAATAACGAACAGAGAACCAAAAGTGGCTAAGTGCTGTAGGCTCACGGTTACAATATTTAACTTTGCGTTCACTATCTTATGCAAGAAGGGAGCTTCTATAACCAAAAGTTTGGCCATGTAAACCGAAACCAATATGGCCAATATCCTCCCTTTTCCCGACACAAACGCGTACAATACCCCCGCGGCCACCCAAAACAAAATGATAAATAAATCCCAACTCGGACTATGCCAGTTGAAGTTGCGAATCAAATGTTGAAACTCTACGTATTTATCCATTGCCCAAAACTCTACACATAATCCTAATAATATTATACACCATACAATCATGCGAAACCGCAATGCGGTATACTTACTCCATATGCACTATGGTATTTTATTCGCACTCACAGCGCTCGTGGCCTGGGCGTTTGATGATTTCTTTATCGGCCGCAGCAGCAAGAGGCTCGGAAGCGTACAGGCCCTTTTTTTCTTAGCCTGGTTCGGCACCATACTCCTTTTACCTTTCAGTTGGCACGGGCTCTCGGTCTTTGTTTCCATTTGGTCCTGGGGTAGCCCAATTATTACTCTATGCATCGCACTCATTGTTATTACACTCATCGCGGCGCTGGCCGACTTTGAAGCACTGCGTGTGGGCAAGCTCTCCGCCATTGACCCACTGTATGCATTTGAAGTGCCATTAACCGTTGGTATTGCCTATCTCTTAATCGGAGAAACACTCAGCGTAGCCAGCTGGATACTTATAGTCTGTATGATGGTGGGAATGGTTCTAGTGTCGACAAAATCACTCGTCCACCTAAA
Source organism: Candidatus Doudnabacteria bacterium (assembly GCA_016788805.1). Classification (GTDB taxonomy): domain Bacteria; phylum Patescibacteriota; class Doudnabacteria; order UBA920; family UBA920; genus JAEUSE01. The sequence continues at coordinate 7,932 of JAEUSE010000020.1, read as the reverse complement.
GTCCATTCGACTGGAAAAAGGGCTTGTCTTCGCACTCACGTCCATACTCTTTATGGGGGGAACAAACTTCTTAACAGGTTATGGGGCCAGACTTACCTCGCCGGTAGTCATAAATTGGATATCCTATGCCGGCCTAGCTGTTTGCACCAGCTTCTATTTGCTCTACAAGGGACAGCTCAAACACACCCTGCGAACAATACTCCAACACCCTGCGCTGTTATTGGGACTGGGCATAGCAGATGTAATTGCATGGACTAGTTTTGCCAAAAGCGCTTCGCTTATTCCCATCGGCCTCACCACTGCCATTAGCGAAGCATACATTGGCCTGGCAGTTTTACTCGGGCTTTACTTTAATAAAGAAAAATTACGTCGTCACCAGTTTATCGGCATAGGCATAATTATCGTCGGAGTCGTCACCCTCTCCTACCTGTCACTACTCGAATAAGGACTTATAGCTAAGAGTGGCGGCCGTCAGATTTAGCTATACTGTGCGCAACAAAAAAACAGCTGTTAGAAGCTGTTTTTTATGTTCTCCCAAAAACTTTTGTTTACTTGGGTGGCCTCACCGTTCAGGTTGGCCAGTTTCTCAATCAGTTCTCTCTCTTGCTTCGAAAGCTTATTGGGCACGATAACACGTACAGTCAGTAGTAGATCACCTCGCTTGCCGGAGTTCACCAGCGGCACCCCCTGCCCTGCCACCTTAAGTACCGTATTTGGCTGCGTGCCGGCGGGTACTTTCACCTCTATAGTACCGTCTATCGTGCGCACTTCTACTTTTGTACCGAGGGTTGCCTGCACAAAGCTAATGGGCAGCTCTTTATGCAAATTATTGCCTTCCCGACGAAACTCCTTAGAAGCCGGTACCCGAATGGTAATATACAAATCGCCCGGGTTGGAGCCCTTGTACCCCACTTCCCCCTCGCCCTGAACTCGAATACGCTGGCCGTTATCTATACCGGCAGGAATTTTTACTTCCAAGGTTTTCGGCCGCCTCAACACACCGCTACCACCACACACAGTACAGGCTGTTTCCGGTGTTTTTCCTTCGCCGTCACACTTGTCACAGGTAGTAGCTGACTGCATGTTTCCGAATACCGTACGGCGGGTGGTAATAATTTGTCCTTGCCCATGACATTTTGTACACGTCACAATTTTACTGCCCGGAGCGGCCCCCGAACCGGTACATACATGACATTTATCCCGCTTTTCCAAAGTGACGGTTTTGGTCACCCCATGTACCGATTCCTCGAAAGAGATAGTCAACGGCATTTCCAAATCCACACCGCGCTGCCGGCGAGACTGCCGTTCCTGACGACCGCCAAAAATATCGGAAAAAATATCCCCCAAATCAAAATCTACACCGGCTTGGCCACCAAACCCGTTAAATCCATTAAAATCGAAACCCCCACCAAACGGACCACCGGCTTGGCCACCCCGGCCGCCGGCACCCGGGGCATGCTGATAGTTTTCGCCAAACCGATCGTACTGACTGCGCTTACCGTCGTCAGAAAGTACTTGATAGGCTTCGTTAACTTCCTTAAACTTTTGCTCATTACCACCACCCTTGTCCGGATGGTATTCATGCGCCTTCTTTCGGTAGGCGCGTTTAATCTCCTCGCTACTCGCGGACTTAGAAACACCTAAAATGTCGTAAAAATCTTTTGCCATATAATAGCTTCTTGGTTCTAGCTACTAGCTTCTAGCGATGCCTCGTTTTTCTGAAAGCTGTAAGCTGACAGCTAAAAGCTGCCTATTCCGTTCTAAACCCAATGTGTGGCTGCTGGTCGCTCCCTGCCTTAATAACGCCGAACTGGTCTTCGTACCGTTTAATATTCTCCTGCAGCGCGGCGGCAATGCGCTTTACGTGCTGCGGAGAAAGAATGACCCGAGCAGTTACCGTGCCCGTCGGCGGAAAAAGATTCATAAAATCTAGAATAAACTCTTCCGGCGTATGAGCTATTTGAGCCATATTAGCGTACACACCTCGAAGCATCTCGTCAGTGACTTTAACCTGCATCTGCTGGCCTGGTTGGCCCTGTGGGTTGGTTGCATTCATATAATCTCAGTTTATTGTTAAGAAACACTTTCTACATTATACTGGAGCTGCAACTTTTACCCCTCCTGGCTAGCTGGACCAGGAGAGAAATCTAAAAGGAGGTAACTGCCTATGATGATTGTCACTTGTTCAACAACCATCAACGCATCTAAAGCGCTTAACTGCGCGTGAGGTGATCCGGCATCTCATTGCTGATCTTCTTGCTGACGCACTAGTCAGCTAACCCAAAGAAAATACAGCGATGTTATCCAGCTCAACTCGGAGCGGCCAAATTCATGGCCGCTCCACATTTTTTTACTGCTTTTCTTTAAATTCCGCGTCTACTGTCGCCCCTGTAGCAGCATCAGCTGGGCCCTCGGTGGAACCTGCTTCTGTATTTCCTTGTTCCTTGTCACTTGTCGCTTGTGCCTGGTCTGCGTACATGGCCGCGCCAACTTTCTGAATTGCATCAGAAAGGGTGGACATGGCTTTTTGAATAATTTCGGTATCATCTTTATCTTTTACATCCTTTAAGGCCTTTACCGCCTCTTCCACCGCAGTTTTATCTTCCGGCTTGGCTTTATCCCCCGCATCCTTCAAGGTCTTTTCAGAAACTGCTATAAGCTGGTCTGCCTGATTGCGCAAATCTACCACTTCGCGACGTTTTTTATCTTCTGAGGCGTGAGCCTCCGCTTCTTGGCGCATACGCTCCACTTCGTCTTTGGAAAGACTACTAGAACCTTGAATGGTTATGTGCTGTTCCTTGCCGGTGGCTTTATCTTTCGCCTTTACGGTCAAAATACCGTTCGCGTCTATATCGAAGGTTACTTCAATTTGCGGGACACCACGGGGCGCCGGAGGGACACCGTCAAGAATAAATCTACCCAAGGCCTTGTTGTCCGCCGCAAACTCGCGCTCACCTTGCAGCACATGAATTTCTACGGAAGTCTGATTGTCTGCCGCGGTGGAAAAGACCTGGCTTTTAGAAGTCGGCACGGTGGTGTTGCGGTCAATAATTGGCGTACGAATACCGCCCATAGTCTCTAAACCAAGAGTAAGCGGAGTTACATCCAAGAGCAAAATTTCTTTGCCCTGCACGTCACCGGAAAGTATACCTGCCTGAATAGCCGCACCCTTGGCCACGGCTTCCATGGGATCTACACCGCGCTCCACCTGTTTGCCAATAAAGTCCTCAACAAACTTCTGTACCACCGGCATACGGGTCGGACCGCCGATTAATATAATTTTCTCAATTTGAGTGGGAGTTAGTTTAGCATCGCTCAAAGCCTGGGTTACCGGCTGGCGCATACGCTCCACTATCGGCTTAACTAAATCTTCCAAACGAGCTCGGGTAATTTTCATTTGCAAGTGCTTCGGCCCACTGGCGTCGGCGGTAATGAACGGCAAGTTAATTTCCGTTTCGAGAGTGGTGGAAAGCTCAATCTTCGCTTTCTCTGCTGCTTCACGGACACGGTTCATAGCCATGCGGTCAGCCGACACATCAATTCCGCTCTGACTCTTAAAGTCCCCTACTATAAAGTCAATCAAGGCCTTATCCATATCTTTACCGCCCAGGGCAGTATCACCGGACGTGGAAAGCACCTCAAAGGTAGCTTGGTTATCTACTTCAGAGAAGTCCATAATAGTGACGTCCAAGGTCCCACCGCCCAAGTCGAATACGAGAATCTTCTGGTCTTTCGCAGAAGTTTTATCGAGTCCGTAAGCAAAGGCTGCGGCGGTCGGCTCGTTTATCACCCGCACCACCTCTAGACCGGCAATCTCACCGGCGTTCTTGGTCGCCTGACGTTGCGCGTCGTCAAAGTACGCCGGTACGGTTATAACCGCTTTTTCTACCTTGTCGCCTGTGTAAGCTTCTGCGTCCCGCTTAATTTTTTGCAAAATATAGGCGCTAATTTGCTCCGGGGCATACTCTTTACCGTTTACGGTAAATTTCTCTTTGGTGCCCATTTTACGCTTAGCTTCAAAAATAGTACCGTCCGGGTTCGTAACTGCCTGGCGCCTGGCCGGCTCACCAACTAAGAGTTCACCTTCCTTGGTAAACGCCACGTAAGAAGGAAATGCCTTACCCCCAAGACTTGCGCCTTCCGCTGCCGGAATAATAACCGCCTTACCGCCTTCCATCACACTTGCGGCAGAGTTGGAAGTACCTAAATCTATACCAATTATTTTACTCATACACTAGCTCCTTTATAAATAGATTATTTATAGTATTAAAACTGTTACTTATTGATTCAAAAATAAACTCAGAAAATACCCACCTATGGCTGCCAGAACTAAGAGTACGACCGTAATTTTAAATTTCACACTAGTGAAAATGGCCGACAACTGACTCTTTAAGGGTAGCCCCGGCTTAAACAGTGGGCCTTCGTAGTTCTGATTATCTTTAATAGGATCTGGTAGTGGCATATGGTTGCAACCTTGTCGTCCCGGCCCCCAAGCCGGAACCCGAGTTAATCCGCCTGGATTGCGGCTCGGAGGCCGCAATGACACTAAGAAGTGGATTCTTTCTTACTAATGGCCACTTGCGCAGGCCGGATTAACTTACCATTAAGTTCAAACCCAGTTTGATATTCTTCTACCACCAGACCATCTTCTTCTCCAGGAACTTCTCGTACCGCCTCGTGAAAGTTGGGGTCAAACTTCTTACCTACTGCCTCTATCTTTTTTACACCAAGCTCTTCCAATGCTTTATCGAGCTGCTTCACCAGACCGTCTAGCCCACTCTCCCATTTCTGATACTCTTCTTTAAAGTGTTCACCGTCTGCTTTTGGTCGATGCAGCAGTGCCTGCTCTAGCGTATCGAGGCTTGGCAACAACTTTGCAACTGCAACCTCTCTTGCAAACGCTACCAGCTCAGCATTTTCCCCTTCTTTCCGTTTCTGATAGTTCTGAAAATCCGCCTCGCTCCTCTTCCAACCATTTAGGTTCTTTTCGGCTTCTGCCAAAGCGTTGGCCAGTTGCTGTTGCAGATCGTCTCCGCCCACACTCATTTGATCGTCTGTATTGTTGTTATCGTCGTCGTTCATAGTACCCGCTCGCAAAATAATTATTTTATAATAGCCAACAAAATTATTGCCGCGCCCCCACCTCCCAGCAGCTTAGCAATATACTCCATCAGCCCCATATTTTTTTCGTACTTCATGGACTTGGGTCCGAGTAACCCGACCACACCCTGCTTTCCGTCCGGTAGCTGCACACCGGAAACTATCATGGAGTAGTCGCTCTTCTCGGATAGCTTTACCTCTTTGCCGATAACAGCCTGAGGACTACCGCTCGCATAATCGCGCATCATAGCCTCCGCATGTTCGTCTATGTTATCAAAGAAGCGGGCAATTTCTTTCGCGTCTTCCGGCGGCAACGCGGGGTTATCTAAAATGTTTGCGAGACCCATAGTAGAAGTATCACCGGGAAACAAAGCAAAGCTTGCCTGTTCGGAAGAGTCCGCGAGTAGCTTAGCCAAACGCCGACCGATTTCCGCATTTACTACCTGCAACTTCACTACTTCCTTGCGCAGCCGGTCCTGCTCTTTCATGGAAAGCTTAACGCGCTCCATGAGTTCGCTCACAAAGTACCGAAAGCCCATGTCTGTTGGTACCCGTCCGGCAGAAGTGTGCGGTTGCATAATGTATCCCTCCTTTTCCAACACCTGCATCTCGTTCCGGATGGTCGCGCCGGATAAGTCGAAATACTCCTTGTCCACCAAGTCTTTACTGGCCACCGGCACGCCGGTATCGCAATTTTCTTTAACAATTGCGGCCAATATTCTGGCTTGCCGCTGAGTTATTTCAGGATAATGTGCCATACCCATATACCATATAAAATAATTAGCACTCTGTCAAGTAGAGTGCTAATTAAAGACTGCTGTGCATAACTATATGTAAAGTTAACTTGACATACTCCGCTTCCTTGCTATGGTATAGCTAATAACTAGATAGCAATTAACAATAGGCAACATATATGAACTACAAAGTACTCGGTGGCATTCTAATCGCGGCAATCATAATTGGCGGCGTTGCGTTTGCGGCAAGTCAAATGCAAACCAAAGATGCACCCACGACCACCCCCCTACAAAGCACCGAACAGCCCATGGATACCCACACAGACACAATGGACACAGACGGCGGCCACGAAACCCCTGAAAGCATGGCCAAAGAAAAAGCCGCCTATGAAGCCGATAAGTCTACAGAAGTTAAAGAAAACGTAGCAGCTAAGCCCGGAGAATATCTGGACTACTCGCCCGAAACATTAAAAATAGAGCTCGCCGAAGGGCATAAGGTTGTACTGTTCTTCCACGCCCCTTGGTGCCCGTTTTGTAAAACCGCCGACGCAGCTTTTAAAGCCAAGCTCGACCAAATTCCGACTAACGTAGTCGTACTCAAAACCGATTACGATAGCAACTCAGCACTCAAACAAAAATACGGAGTTACCTACCAACACACCTTTGTACAAATTGATGCAAATGGCAACATGGTATCCAAATGGAACGGCGGAGACGTGGACAGTCTTAAAAAATACCTCAAATAGCTTCTAGCTGCTAGGTAACTAGCTACTAGTCAACCAATATGATTCAAATTCTTCTCGCGCTCATCGCCGGCATATTAACCATTTCCGCACCTTGCATTCTCTTACCGCTACCAATCCTTCTCGGTTCTTCCGTGGGTCAAAAAAGCAAAACAAGACCGCTCTTTATTACGCTTGGTTTTGTTATTACCTTCGCGGCCTTAGGGATAACCCTCAACTTTTTGGTACAAAATCTCGGCCTTAACCCGAACGCACTCCGGACTGCCGCGGTCGTACTCCTCGCGCTGTTTGCGCTGTTCATGATTTGGCCCACGCCGTTCGAAAAACTCACCCAGCACCTCAGCGGCCTCATTAACCGAGCGGCAAAAACCGGCCAGACGGCAGGAGCGGGCAACTGGGGTGGGTTTGTAATGGGTGTAGTTATCGGGGTTATATGGGCGCCGTGCGCCGGACCCATTCTAGGCTCCATTCTCACGCTCATCGCCCAAGAAAGTAACACCCTCAAAGCCCTCAGCCTGCTCGTTGCCTACGCTATCGGAGCCGGGGTGCCCATGTTAACTATAGCTTACGGTGGACAAGCCGTTACAACCAGGGTCCGGTTTATTGCTCAATACGCGACGCGTTTGCAGCAAGTCTTTGGCGTTATCTTATTGCTCTTAGCTTTGGCTATTCACTTTCAGTACGATACGCTTCTGCAAACCAAATTGTTAAACCGTTTCCCCGTTCTCAACGGCGGTCTTGAATCCAAAATTTTATGCGCCCTCCCCTGGTATACAGCGGAAGGAGACGAATGCGAACGACGCGAAGCACCCGGCAGCTCCTCTAATCTCCCCCCTCTAACCTCCAACCTCAAAGCTGCTCCGGAATTTACCGGCATAACCAACTGGCTCAATACCGACCGCCCGTTAACGCTCGCAGAACTCAAAGGCAAGGTAGTGCTTATAGACTTCTGGACCTATTCCTGCATCAACTGTCTGCGCACCCTCCCTTACGTTACCAAGTGGTATGACACCTATAAAGACCAAGGTTTTGTGGTTATAGGCGTACACACGCCGGAGTTCGCCTTCGAAAAAGTTACCGCCAACGTTGCCCGAGCCATTCAACAACAAGGCATACGCTACCCAGTGGCTCAAGACAACGACTTTGGTACCTGGGGCGCATACAGCAACCGCTACTGGCCGGCCGAGTACCTTATAGACCAAAAGGGAAACATTGTACGCACTCATTTTGGCGAGGGCGAATACGACGAAACCGAAATGGCCATAAAACAGCTGCTTGGACTTTCTGGCGGAGCCACGGTAGACAGTGGCTCTGACCTCTCTCAAGTAAAGTCGCCCGAAATGTACTTCGGCTTC